>CAZQYK010000658.1:0-5670 GCA_964597285.1 uncultured Spirochaetales bacterium | reverse complement strand
GCCGCTCGCCGCCCGCGTCGAGGAGATCCTCGACCTGTGTCTCGACGACGACACGCTCGCCTGGGAGCTCGGCCCCGACGCGGCCTGGCGCCGCGTCGAAGGCGGCCGCGGAGTCTGCGCGCAGGAGGAGCTGGCGCGGAGAGCCGCGGCGCGCGCGGCGGGAGCAGGTTAGGCCGATCCGCACGGCCGTCTCTTTGCACACCTCACCCCATCCCCGCGAGTCCCCGACCTCGGCTGGCTGCTGAAGCGGTCTCGCGAGAGTTTTTGGCGGACGTGCTCCCGCGGCAGACGTCGCAGGTGATCCTCGCCGAGGACGACGACGTGATCGAGCAGCTCACGTCGCACGCTCCCGACGAATCGCTCGGCGGTTCCGTTCTGCCACGGGCTCTGGAGCGCCGTCCGTTTGGGGGAAGGCCGAGTCTCGAGATGGAAAGCGCAACGTCTGGAGAGAAGATGGCGTCGTTGTCGAAGATCAGATAGCGATGCCTGGGATGGTCCGGGAAGGCGTCCCCGAGCTGCTGCACGACCCAGGCGGCCGTCGGGTGCGCCGTTACGTTGAAGTTCGGGAGACTGAACCCTGGCCGGGTGTCGGCGTATCCTTCGGGAACGAGCGCCGGGAGCAACGGCCTATCGGGAGAGTCCGAGCGCGCGGCGCAGCGCAGGCACGTCGGGGCCATGGGGTTGTACGCACCAGCACCCCGTGAGCCCTTCCACTCCTTGGGCAGCCAGATCCCGCTGTGTCGCATCCGGTCATCGGGCGGAGCGAATCGGATAGGCAGAGAACGCCCTATGCCCCCGACCGCTTCCTGTTCGCGCTGCGCAAGCCGGACAGGGCGACGGACGGTTAGCCGCTGTCGCTTCTCGCGCGGCGAGGGTCCCGCGAAGGAGGGTTGTCGACCGACTTGCTGCTTCTCGCCCTCCCGCGTCGCTACGGGGCGACGATCTCGAGGCCGGGGAAGTAGGTGCGGTAGCGCGTCGCGTCTCGGGTGAGCAGGACGAGGCCGGCGACCGCCGCGTGCGCACCGATGTAGAGGTCCGGGAGTGGTGAACGACGCCCGCCGCTTCGTCGCCGGTACCGGACGAAGCACTTGCCGGCGAGGAAGGCTGCCTCCCAGGGCAGCGGAAGGCGAAGGAAGTCCGCTTCGGGAAGGGCGTCCTCGAGGTCCTCGATCCGCCCGAAGCGGATCGAGACCTCGGCGTAGATGAGCGGGTTGATCGCGAGCGTGGAGCGCTCGGCGGCCGCGGCGAGGGCCTCGCCCGACCAGGCGGACCACTCCGGGTCTTCGGTCAGGACGTCTAGGAGGACGTTGCTGTCGACGAGGACGGTCAGCGCCCGCCCCGGGTCAGTGCCAGGATCTCGTCCGTGGTCATGCGAACGGAGCCGCGGCCGCGGAGTCGTTGGACGATCGACTTCCCTCGGCGCCCCCCTTCGTTGGCGCGCCGGACTTTCCGCATCCGCACCACCTGCCCCACGACCTCGAACTCGACCTCGGAGTTCGGCAGCAGCCCGAGCTTCTCGCGGATCTCGACCGGGATGGTCACCTGGCCCTTCGTAGTGATCCTCATCGTATTACCTCGACAGGTAATACTAGCGGGCCGATCGTCCGCCGGGCCAATCGGGCGCCGGATGGCCGCCACCGGGCTCGAGTTCGACGGAGGCGTCGAGCGGCAGATAGTGCTCCACCGTCGGGAAGGGCTCGTAGAAGTGATGGAGCAGCTTGCGCCAGCGCTGGTAGCCCGGCGAGCGCCGGAATCCCTCTGTGTGACTCTCGATCGAGTCCCACCAGACGAGCAGCAGGTAGCGGCTCGCAGTCTCGGCGCAGCGCCGCAGCTCGTGGCGCCGGTAGCCGATGCTCGCGGCGAGGATCCGCTGGGCCTCGGCGAACGCGCGCTCGAAGGCGTCGGTCTCGCCATCGCGGACGTCGAGGATCGCGACCTCGAGGATCATCGCGGGACGAGCTGGATCGCCGTCAGCCACGGCCGCCATCGACGACAGTAGGATCTCGAGCGCCGCGCCACGCCGTGAGCCGTGATCCTTCGCGGACCATCCCGTCCTGGTCGAAGTGGTGAACGCAGAACATCGCGAAGGTGTCCTCGAAGGACATGTCCAACCCCTGCGGTCACCGTGGTGGTCCCGAGAGCCAGGTCTGGGCATAGGGCGTTCAAGCTGGATTCTCGCTGCGTCCGAGAAGCAGCATTCCGTCAACTATCCCCGTCCGCGGGGGTCCTCCCCGTAGGGAGGTTGACACTTCGGAAACTATCGGACGTAGGATGCCCCGTTCTTCTTCCTACGCGCTACGGACCTGCGACGACCGCCTTCTTGTGCGCGCGCTTGACCTGGCGCTCCGGCCGGAGCGGGACGAAGTCGACCTCGAGCAGCACCGGCAGCGGCGCGAGCGCGCGTCCCTCGAGCAGCGGACGCCACGAGCGGCCCGACGCAGCGGCTGGCTCCGCGCGTACGCCGGCGTAGTCGAGCACGGTCGGCGTCAGCGAGACGAGCGAGACGAGCGCGTCCACGTCCGCCGGAGCCCCGGCGCCGCCCGGAGGGCGCACGATCAGCGGCACGCGCATCAGCTCGTCGTAGAGGCTGTTCGTGTGGCCGATCCAGCCGCGCTCCTGGAACTCCTCGCCGTGGTCGGCGGTCAGCACGATCAGCGCGTTCTCCGCGCGCCCGCTGGCAGCCAGCGCGTCGAGCAGCCGGCCGACTGCGGCATCGGTGTGCCGGATCTCCTCGTCATAGAGCGCGGTCAGCAGCTCGCGCTCGTCGTTGCGCAGCGGGACCATCGCACGCAGCTCGGCAACCGACTGGCTCCCGTCGAGGCGCCCGGCGCGCGGCGCCGCGAATCCCACGTCGGGGTGACGCAGGTACTCGTAGTGCGGATCGAAGTAGTGGACCAGCAGGAAGAACGGGCGCGCGTCCGCGGCCAGCGCGGCGAGTGCCAGCTGCGCGGCCTGCGTCACCGCATCGCTGGTGCTGTCTCGGACCGGGAATGCCGCCGGCGACTCGTCCCAGCGCTCGAAGCCGCGGTCGAAGCCGTGACGCCGCTTCAGCAGCGTATGGCTGACGACCGCGGCCGTTGCGTAGCCGGCGTCGCCCAGGCGCTCGGCGAGCGTCGGGATCGTTCCGGACAGGCGGCCCGGCCGCTTCAGCCCGTGACCCGACGGATAGAGACCGGTCAGCATCGACGCGACGGCGGGCTGCGTCCACGGGGCGGTGGTGTACGCACGCTCGAAGCGGACGGCGTGCGCCGCGAACGCGTCGATCGCCGGCGACGTCTCGCGCTGTGCGCCGTAGCAGCCCAGATGGTCGCGACGCAGCGTGTCGATGACGATCAGCACGACGTCCGGCGTCCGCGCGCGCGCAGCCCGCGCCGCACGCCGCGGCCAGGAGCAGCCCGGCCGCGAGTGCCGCCGCGCGCCGGCATCGTCCGGAGCAGCTCACCGCCGGCCCTTCAGCGTGCGCCAGGCGTCGGGCAGCAGCCATCCGACCAGCAGTACGCCCAGCCCCCACGACATCAGCGAGGTCCGGAACGCGTCGTAGGCCTCGCCGCGGAAGCCGAGGTGCAGCAGGTTGCCGGCGGCGGAGAGCAGCAGCAGGGCGACCGGCATCGCGATGCCGGGCCGCAGCGGAATCAACATCGCGATGATCCAGTAGTAGGTCCCTGCGGCGGCCAGCGCATAGAGCACGGCCAGGCTCAGCACCGTCGACCCCACCAGGCTCGCGCGCCAGGCGGCGCGCGCGAAGAGCGCGAGCATCGCGCCGCGCGCGGCCGACAGCACCAGGCGCCGCTCGTCGAGCTTCTGGCGCGCCTCCCGGTGCGTGAGGCGGGGAGCCGGGCCGTCCAGGTTCGCGACGAGGAACGCGGGATCGTGCAGCACGACCGTCTCAAGGCCCCAGCGCGACGTCGCGTAGGTGTGCCGGTGGAGCTGGATGTTCGACGCGAACTCGGACCACGCCGCGGGTCCGCGTCCGGCGAAGCAGCCCGCCAGCAGTCCCAGACAGAGCGCCGCACCGAAGCCGGCCCCGACGCGCACGGCCCACGACGGCCAGCGGCCGGCACGCCAGTCCTTCCACGCGAGCAGCGCCGGTCCGGCGAGCAGCGCGACCGGGAACAGGCGCGACATCGTCGCGTAGCCGAGCAGCGCTCCCGCCGCCGCGAAGCGCTCGCGCTGGAGCAGACAGACGCCGATCACGCTCGCCGCGAGCCAGTCGAGACGCAGGAAGGTCCCGTTGTAGAGATGGCGCCATCCGTAGCAGAGCCCCGCGACGACGAGCGCGAGACAGGCGACGCGCCAGCCGTAGACGTGGAGCAGCACCGCGAAGATCGCCGCCAGCAGCAGCGCGTCGAGACTGCCCAGGAACGCGAGCGAGGCGTCGGTCGCCGGGAGCTTCGCGGAGAACAGGCGCGCGACGAAGGTCCAGGTCGGCGTCGGGTTGTAGCCATGGTCGCGCCGGATCTGGTCCCACGAGCCCGGATACAGGCCGTTCAGGTAGAGGGCGTGGTCGGCGACGAAGCTCGCCCAGCGTTCGTCGTCGAAGCGCGCCCGCACCTCGCTCGCGTGCTCGGCGAGCCTCGCTGGGTGCACCACCACGTTCGTGCGCAGGTCGCGCAGGTAGTTGCCGAAGCGGTCCGGATCGCTCTCCGCCTGGGCGAGCAGCGATGCGACGTAGAGCCCGTCGTAGCCGAGCTCGGGAAAGTACTTCGACCCGAGCTGATAGTGGAACTGCTCCCAGCGGTCGGTGAAGCCGCGGTTCCACCCGTGGAAGGGCGGACCGAAGCTGAAGAACGCGGCGACCGCGACCGCGGCGAGCGCGGCGTACACCCCGGGCTCGAGGAAGCGGAGCCTCGAGTGCCGGACGCCTAGCAGCGCGGCAGCGGCCGCGAACGCGAGCGCCGCACGCGCGACCAGGTGAGCGGAGTACTGCGGGTCCATGGGCCTCGCGCATCATAGCGGGAGCGCGAGGCCCGGCGGACGACGTCGGGGACTCGCCTGTTCCGCGCGGCACAGCGCACGGTGCGGCGGCGGATCGAGCGGCGCACGGGGCGGCGCTCGATGGGCTGCGTCTCGAGCTCGGCCTGCGCCGCCTAGGGTCCTCCCCGTAGGGAGGTTGACACTTCGGAAACTATCGGACGTAGGATGCCCCGTTCTTCTTCCTACGCGCCTCTTGAGCTCGCGCTTGAGGTCGGTCCGGATGAACGTCTTGCCGCTCTCGGAATCCGAGCGATAGACGAACTGCTCGAGCCCGGCGTAGTCGTTCCGGAAGTAGACCGGCTCGGCCCAGAACTCGTCGCCGATGGCGTGGAGCTTGAACACGATCTCGGGATCGCACATGGCGTCGCCGTTCTGCTCGCCGTAGTGGGCGAGCGAGATGTGACGGGAAGTGTTGTCGCCGTAGAAGAGTTCCTCCACGGTCAGCGGCATGAAGCCGGGAACGGTGATCCGGACCGCCTGGCTGTCGCCGATGAGCTCCGAGAGCCGCTTTGCGAACTGTTGATAGGTCTTCATTGGGTCCGGGCATAGGGCGTTCTCTGCCTATCCGATTCGCTCCGCCGTGAGTCGGCGATAGGGAAGGGGCGCAGCGTCGAGGGCGCGGTGCAGCACGCGGATGAACAGCTCGGTCTCGCGCCAGCGTCGGTCGAAGCGGAACACGAACTCGTCCAGGTAGCG
>CAZQYK010000657.1:0-2689 GCA_964597285.1 uncultured Spirochaetales bacterium | reverse complement strand
TCCGGACACAGCCGGCGCGCCTCGGCGCTCGGCATCGCCGAGCGCACGCCGAAGCGGCGCGCCTCGTAGCTCGCGGCCGAGACGACGCCGCGGCGTCCGGCGCCGCCGACGGCCACCGGCCGGCCGCGCAGCTCGGGGTGGTCGCGCTGCTCGATCGACGCGTAGAACGCGTCCATGTCGGCGTGGAGCACGACGCGCGCGGCGTGCATGACCCCTCGAGCGTACCCGACGCGGCCCGCGACCGAGCCGGTATGCTCCGCCCTTCGCACCTCGCAGCGCACGGGAGCACCATGACCCAGACCTCGACCCACGGCGGCCCGGCGGCGGGCGTCCGCTGGGACCTCTCGCACCTCTACGCCGGCCCCGGCGACCCGAAGCTCGAGGCCGACCTCGACGCGGCGATCGCCGCCGCCGACGACTTCGCCGCGCGCTATCGCGGCCGCGTCGCGGCGCTCGACGCCGGCGATCTCGCGCGCGCGGTCGACGAGCTCGAGGCGCTGCAGGAGCCGGTCGGACGAGCCGGCGCATACGCGTCGCTCGCGTTCGCGGCCGACACGGCGACGCCGCGCCACGGCGCGCTGCTGCAGCGCGTGCAGGAGCGCGGCACCGAGATCCACAACCGGCTGCTCTTCTTCGAGCTCGAGTGGCTCGCCGACGACGACGACGCGGCCGAGCGCCGGCTCGCCGACCCGGCGCTCGCGCGCCGCCGCCACTTCCTGCGCGGCCTGCGCCGCGACCGCGACCACGTGCTCGGCGAGGCCGAGGAGCGCGTGCTCGCCGAGTCGCACACGACCGGCGCCGCGGCCTTCGGGCGGCTGTTCGACGAGATCCTCGCGGACCTGAGCTTCGAGGTGGAGCTCGACGGCGAGACGCGCCGGCTCTCCGAGGAGGAGACGCTCGCGCTGCTCTACCACCCCGAGCGCGAGGTGCGGCGCGCCGGGGCCGCCGGACTGACCGCGGGCCTGCGCGAGAACGCGCGCGTGCTCGGCTTCATCTTCAACACGCTCGTGCACGACAAGGCGCTCGACGACCGCCGGCGCCGCTATCCCGACCCGATGTCGGCGCGCAACCTCGCGAACGAGGCGCAGCCGGCGAGCGTCGACGCGCTGATCGAGGCCTGCGTCGCGCGCTACGACCTCGTCGCGCGCTACTACCGGCTCAAGGCGCGGCTGCTCGGGCTCGACGCGCTCGCCGACTACGACCGCTACGCGCCGCTCGGCGGCGCCGACGGCGAGCGCAGCTTCGACGACGCGCGGCGGATCGTGCTCGAGGCCTACCGCGACTTCTCGCCGCGCATGGCCGAGGTCGCCGAGCGCTTCTTCCGCGAGCGCTGGATCGACGCCGAGCTCCGCCCCGGCAAGCGCGGCGGCGCGTTCTCGGCATCGACGGTGCCGTCGGTGCACCCCTACGTGCTGCTCAACTACACCGGAAACCTGCGCGACGTGATGACCGTCGCGCACGAGCTCGGTCACGGCGTGCACCAGTCGCTCGCGGCCCGACAGGGCCTGTTCGAGCAGGACACGCCGCTGACGACGGCCGAGACCGCCAGCGTGTTCGGCGAGATGCTGGTCTTCCGCCGCCTGATGCGCGAGGAGAAGGACCCGAAGGTGCGCCTCGCGCTGCTGTGCGGAAAGCTCGAGGACGCGTTCGCGACGGTGTTCCGCCAGGTCGCGATGACGCGCTTCGAGCAGGCGCTGCACGAGGCGCGCCGCGCCGAGGGCGAGCTGCCGCTCGAGCGCGTCAACGCACTGTGGATGGACGCGAACCGGCCGATGTTCGGCGACTCGGTCGCACTGTCGGACGACTACGCGTGGTGGTGGCTCTACATCCCCCACTTCGTGCACACGCCCTTCTACTGCTACGCGTACGCCTTCGGCGAGCTGCTCGTCCTCGCGCTGTTGCGGCGCTACGACGAGGAAGGACCCGGCTTCGTGCCGAAGTACCTCGCGCTGCTCGAGGCCGGCGGCTCCGACACGCCCGAGAACCTGCTCGCCGCGATGGACCTCGACGTCGCCGACCCGTCGTTCTGGAGCGGCGGGCTCGCGCTGCTCGAGGACCTGCTCGAGCAGGCCGAGGCCCTCGCCGCCGAGTGCGGCGGGGCCCGCTGAGCGGGCGCGAGGTGGACGCGCGCGGCCGCCGCGTCGCGCTCGGCGCCGCGATCGCCGCGCTGACGGCGCTCGCGTGGCGCAACCGCTTCGTCCAGGACGACGCCTTCATCAGCTTTCGCTACGCGCGCCACCTCGTCGAGGGCCACGGCCTCGTCTGGAACCCCGGCGAGCGCGTCGAGGGCTACACGAACTTCCAGCTCGGCCGACTCGGCGTCCCGCCGCCCGACCCCGCCGCGCTCCCGCGCGGCGTGCGCCTCGACGTGCTCGAGATCCCGCTCGACGACGTGCGCCGCCTCTACGTGCTCTACCTGTTGCCGCACGAGCGCGTCGAGCGCGCGATCCGCGAACGCGGCCTGCGGACCTTCCCGGTGTCGCTGCGGCGCTAGGCGCCCCCGGTCGGGTGCGAGCTGGGTCGTCGGCGCTAGCGCGCCCCGAGCGCCCGAGCGGCGCGCGCGTAGTCGCGGGGCTTGACCCAGAGGATCATCCCGAAGCGGCCGCCGCCGGCCGTCACCGCGTCGACCGCGGTGACGTTGATGCGCGCGCGGGCGAGCTTGCGCAGGTGCTGGTGCGCGGCGCCGACG
>CAZQYK010000656.1:0-3334 GCA_964597285.1 uncultured Spirochaetales bacterium | reverse complement strand
CGTTCCGCTTCCACACGGCCGAGGCGGCGCGCCGAGCCGGCGTCGCCGGCTGGGTGCGCAACCGCGACGACGGCTCGGTCGAGGCGGTGCTCGAGGGCCCGTCCGACGCGGTCGCCGCGACGCTCGAGCGCGTGCGGCGCGGCCCCCCGGCCGCCCGCGTCGCCGCCGTCGAGGTCTCCGACGAGCCGGCCCGCGGCGAGCGGGACTTCGCGATCCGGCACTGACGGCGGCCCGGAGCGGCCCCTCGGGGCCCCGCGGCGCCGGTAAAGACGCGCCGCGAATCGGCCGACCCACCGAGCGTGAGCGCGACGACGCCGATGCTCTTCGCTCCGCCGCAGCCGCCGCTGCCGCTGCCGAGCGACGCGACGGTCGTGATCGGGCGCAGCCGCGAGTGCGACCTGCGGCTGCCCGACACCGACACGTCGCGGCGTCACGCGAAGATCGTCTGCTCCGCGGGCCGCTTCGTGCTGCACGATCTCGCGAGCACGAACGGCACCTTCGTCAACGACGAGCGCGTCGAGGAGCGCGAGCTGCGCCCCGGCGACCGGATCCGCATCGGTGCGAACACGGTGACCTTCTGCCAGATCGGCGCGACGACGCAGCCCGGCGACGACGGCGCGCGCACCGCGATCCTCGACGCGCCGACCGCCGGCGAGGTGTTCCGCGGCGACCTCGCCGAGATCCCGCCCTTCGCGCTGCTCCAGATCCTCGAGATGGGGCGCAACACCGGCGTGCTCCAGATCGACTCCGACGCCGCGCCGGGGCGGCTGTGGCTGCGCGCCGGCACGCCGATCCACGCCGAGACGAAGGGCCAGCTCGGCTTCGACGCGGCGCTCGCCCTCGTCGCCGCCCAGCACGGCCGCTTCGCCTTCGAGCCCCAGAGCGCGCTCCCCGACCCGACGATCGAGGCCTCGGTGACCGACCTCCTGCTCGAAGCGTCGCGTCGCGTCGACGAAGGGCTGGGGTAGCGGAGGCCGCTTCGCATTCTCGTGCGGGTTCCGTCGGCCGGGTACCGGGTGGGGCTCCGTCGCGTAGGCCAGCGGGCGAGGGCCGAGCCGCAACGACCGCCGCCCGACCCCCCGCGACGGATCCAGCGCGAGAATGCGAAGCGGCCGCGGAAGCCGTTACTCGTCGTGCAGCGCCGCCGGGCGGGGGAGGCGGACGGCGAACTCGGACTGGATCCAGTCGCGCACGGCGCGGTCGACCGGGCCGGTGTCCATGCCGACGAGCTCGATCAACGCCTCGTCGGCCGCCAGGCCGACGCCGAGGCGATGGAGCAGCCGCGCGCGGCCGGCGGCGTCGGTGCGCGCGATCAGCCACGCCGCGGCCGCCGCCGACTCGAGGTACGCGAGGTGGGCCTGCGGGTCCTCGAGCCCGCCGAAGCCCGGCGCGAGCCGGCGCAGCGGGATCCACTCGCCGGCGGCGATGCGGCGCTCGAGAAGCACGCGCTCGGAGTGCGTCAGGCCGGGCTGGTTGCGCGACTCGCGCTCGGCGAGCTCGGCGAGCCCCTCGTTCAGCCAGTACGGCCGGTCGCTGCCGGTGACCTCGCGGAACACCGCGTGCGTGTACTCGTGGAAGAGCAGCGCGCGCAGCTCGCCGGCCGGGTGCGCCGCGGAGACGACGTGGATCTTGCCGTCGAAGAAGCCGACGGTGCGGAACGAGAAGCGCTCGCGGTGCTCGTCGTCGTACGCGGCGCGGCCGTAGAAGACGACGCCCATCGGCTCCTCGGGCTCCGTGCCGAGGTAGCGCGACACGCTGACGCGCGCCTCGTCGAGGTAGCGCATCACGGTGCGGGCGTAGTCGGGCGCGCCGCCCTCGAGGTCGGGGTCGAGCTGGACGCGGAAGTACGGGCTCGTCAGCTCGGGCCACGGGCCGGCCTGGCGCCGGCGCGTGCGGTCGGCCAGGCGCCGCTCGTCCGCGAGCGCGCGCAGGCGCTGGCGCGCCGACACGCGCCACGGCTCGAGCTCGTCTCCGGCGGTCGCGAGGAAGGTCTCGAGGTGCGACTCGGCCGAGTCGTAGCGGCCGCGGTGGCGGTCGAGCAGCGCGAGGTACCAGTGCGGCTCGGGGCGGCCCGGCTGCTCGCGGAGGATGCCGCGCAGCAGCGCGGCGGCGCGCGCGTTCTCGCCGCGCTCGAGGTCGGTGACGGCCGCCTGCAGGATCCGGCGCGTGCGCGCCTCGGCGAGGTCGACCGCGGGCCGCAGCGCAGCGCTGCCGGGGGCCGTCCGCGGGTCGATCGGCCCCTCCCACAGCGAGCGCAGCGCCTCGGGCTCGCGAGCGCGTTCCCGAACGTCCTCGGGCACCTTCGCCGGGTCGTTGCTGATGTGGGTGACGCCGTGCGCGTCGACCCAGACGAAGCTCTCCTCGGACGCCGCGGCGAGCGCGAGCGCGGTGGCGAGCGGCAGCAGCGCGAGGAGGCGGGCCATTCCCGCTCTCTTCGGAGCGGAAACGGGCCTTCTTGACCGCCCCGCCCGCGCCGGGGCTCAGCGGACCCTCACTGCCTCCGCCGCGAGATGGCCGAGCTCGGGCAGCACGAGCTTCTCGAGCGCGAGGCGGATCGCGCCGCGCGAGCCCGGGAGCACGAACACGACGCGCCCGGCCGCGATGCCGGCGAGCGCGCGCGAGAGCAGCGCGGCCGAGCCGACGTCGGCGTACGACAGCGTCCGGAACAGCTCGCCGAAGCCCGGGATCACGCGCTCGAGGCGCGGCTCGACCGACTCGGGCGTGACGTCGCGCGGCGCGACGCCGGTGCCGCCGGTCAGCAGCACCGCGAGCACGCCGTCGCGCGACAGCGCGGCGTCGAGCGCGGCGCGGATCGCGACCGGCTCGTCGCGGACGATCTCGCGCCCGGCGACCGGGTGGCCGGCGCCCTCGAGCAGCTCGGCGAGCAGCGCGCCGCCGGTGTCGGTCTCGGCGGTCCGCGTGTCGCTGACGGTGACGATCCAGCACGGCACCGACGCCGCCGCGTCGCGCCGGTGGGGGTGCTCGCGGGACGCCGGCGTCGGGTCGCTCACGGCCGGTCGTCCCGCGGCCATCCGGGGCGAATCGCCGGCGTCGGGTCGCTCACGGCCGGTCGTCCACCCAGTACTCGCCGTCGGTCGCGACTTCCTTCTTCCAGATCGGGACGGTCTGCTTGAGCGTATCGATCGCGAACCGGCAGGCGTCGAACGCGGCCGCGCGGTGCGGCGCCGCCGCGGCGATCACCACCGCAATCTCACCGACCTCGAGATGCCCCGCGCGGTGGCCGATTGCGACGCGGGTGCCCGGCCAGCGCTGCGTGGCCTCCTCGGCGATCTTCTCCATCTCGCGCACAGCCATCTCGGGGTAGGCCTCGTAC
>CAZQYK010000655.1:0-11991 GCA_964597285.1 uncultured Spirochaetales bacterium | reverse complement strand
CGCGCGCCGCGTCTCGCGCGGCGGGTACTGCAGGAAGATCGAGTGGTAGACGACCGTCGTCGCGTCGTCGGCGCGCTGCGACAGGCGCTGCTCGATCCACTGGCCCGCGTCGGCGCGTTCGACGACGACGCCGGCCTCGAGCGCCAGCGCGACCGCGCCGTCGAAGCGCGCCAGACGGTCGGTCTGGTCGGCCCAGATGTACGACTTCAGGCGCAGGCGCGCGTCCGGGTCGGCGACGTCGAGCGGCTGCAGGTCGCACGCGGCGCGTCGGCGCACCGCGAGCGGCGCGTCGACCGGCGGCGCGGGCCCGATCCAGTCGGTGTCGATCCGAACCGGACTCGGCCCGCCCCAGGTCCACGAGCGGGTGCGGTACGCGAAGCGGTCCCAGAGCAGGTTGAGCCCGGCGCTCGCGCCGAGCTCGAGCGTGTCGATCGGGCCGGCGCAGCGCCGGGCGACCGCGAGGAAGCCCGCGAGCAGCGCGATCGAACGCCGCGTCTCGTTCGTCTGCGGCGCGGAGCGCAGGAACTCCGCCGTCCACGCGCGCTCGCGCGCGAGGAAGTCGCGCGCGGCCGGCCACACCGCGTCGATCCGCCAGTCGGCGCACGCCGCCGGAAAGCGCGCCGCGAGATCCGCGTCGCGGCCGCAGAGCGTCGCGTAGTGCAGCGCGCCGGCCAGGCGCAGCGCTAGCGCGTCCTTGCGCGGGTGGGTCGGCCAGCCGCCGACGAGCTCCGCGACCGGGCCGCCTGCCGCGAGATCGTCGCCGAGGCGCGCGATCAGCTGCGCCGTGAACGGCGAGCCGTATCCCGCGCAGAAGGCGGACTGCTCCCGGAAGTGGGCGGCGAGTCGATCTTCGGTCAGGAGGCCCGTCCCTCCAGGCGCGGCGTCGCGAGGATACCGTGGGACCGGCCGCGGTCCGGGTCGGACATCCGATGGACGCACTCGGCCACCCACTGGCGCGGCCGGCGCGCCGGCGCCGTCGCATCGGCGCCCGCAACCCGGCGGTTCCGCGCGGGTCTCGCGATCGGCGGCGACGCTGGCACGCCTCGTGCTCTGGCGGCCCGCGAACCCACTGCGGAGGTCCCGTCATGCCGTCCCCCTCGACCCGTCTCACCGCCCTCACTGCGCTCTGCGCGCTGCTCGCCGGCGGCGCCGCGCGCGCCGACGCCGAGGCGGAGCGCCGAGGCTTCGACCTGTGGCCGCTCGTCGTCTGGAACGACGAGGAGCGGACCGTGCTCTACCCCCTCTTCGTCCACGAGCCCGATCTCACGCTCGTGGGTCCCGTCTACGCGGCCACGCGCGACGGCCGCGACCACCACGTGCTCTGGCCGCTGCTCAAGGTCTCCGACGGGCGCCTCGAACGCGCCGCTCCGTTCTGGTTCAGCGACAGCGCCGAGGAGTTCACCTTCGTGCCCTTCGTGCACCAGACCCGGCGCGGGACGCTGTGGCTGTTGCCGCCGATGTGGTTCGCGCGCGACGGCTCGTACGCGGCGGTGTTCCCGTTCTACGTGCGCCAGCACGGCGCCGAGCGCGAGAAGCTCTCGGTGCTGTGGCCGCTCTATGCGCGCCGCACGTCGCGCGACGCCGACGGCGACGTGCGCGAGCGGAGCCGCCGCTTCCTGATCTTCCGCGACACGCTCGAGGACGACGGCTCGCGCCGCCTGCACCTGCTCGGCCTGCCGGTCTGGGAGCGCACGTCGTGAGCGGCGCTGCGCTGGCTCCAGCGCGACGCCACCCCGCGCTGCGCTTCGCGGCCGACGCGCTGTCGGCCGGCAATCTCGCCTGCGGCGTCGCCGGCATCGCGTGCGCGGCCGCGGGCCGCTTCGACGCGACGCTCGCGCTGCTGCTGCTCGGCGCGGTCTTCGACGGCCTCGACGGCCTCGCGGCGCGCCGCTTCGGCGGCACGCGCCTCGGCGTGTGGGCCGACGACGTCGCCGACGGCGTGAGCTACGGCGTCGCGCCGGGCGTCGCGCTCGCGGTCGCACTCGGCGGTGCCGACGGGGCGTTCGTCGGCGCCTGCTTCAGCGCCTTCACGCTCGGTCGGCTCGTCTACTTCACGCTCGAGCACGACGCCGGCGACCCGCGCTTCTTCCCCGGCGCGCCGAGCACGATCGGCGGCCTCGTCGCGCTGTCGTCGATCGTCGTGTTCGCCGACCGCCCGGCGCTCGTCGGCCTGCTCGTCGGCGTCGCCTGCGCGCAGATGGTCGCGTTCCGCACGCACTACCGTCACCTCGGGCGCGCGCTCGCGTCGCGCGAGCTGCCGCGCCGCGCCGCGGCCGTCGGCTTCGGCGTCCTCGTCGTCGGCGCCCTCGCGTGGGGCGTGCGCGGCGCCGCGGCGCTGATCCTCGCGGCGAGCCTCGCGTACGGCTTCCTGCCGAGCGCGCTCGGCTTCCGCGAGGCACTGCGCGCGCGCCGCGCTCGCGCGGGTCAGGAGTCCAGCCGGTAGGCCTCGCCGTCGCGGACGAGGCGGCCGGCGGTCGGACCGGCGAAGTGCGTGCCGATCACCAGCACCGGCGTGTCGGCATAGCGCTCCATGAACGCGCGGCGCGTGCGGTCGGCCCGAGCCGGGTCGCTGTCGACGGCGGCGCCCCAGCCGGGCCGCGCGAACTGCGCCGGGTGGTGCACGAGGTCGCCGGTGATCACCGCCTCCTCGCCGCGCGAGCGCACGTGCACCGAGACGTGGCCCGGCGTGTGGCCCGGGGTCGGCTCGAGCCGCACCGCGTCGTCGACGGCGTGGTCGGCCTCGACGAGGTCGACGAGGCCCGCGTCGAAGACCGGGCGCACCGAGTCGGCGAGCACCGCCTGGTTGCCGGGCTCGTCGTCGCGCGACCAGTGTTCCCACTCGGCGCGCGCGAGCAGGTAGCGCGCGTTCGCGAAGGTCGGCACCCAGCGGCCCTCGACGAGGCGCGTGTTCCAGCCGACGTGGTCGACGTGCAGGTGCGTGCACACGACGGTGTCGACGCTCGACGGCGCGAAGCCGGCCTTCTCGAGGTCCTCGAGGAAGGGGCCCTGGCGCAGGTTCCACGGCGGGATCGGCCGCCGCTTGTCGTTGCCGACGCAGGTGTCGACGACGATGCGGCGCTCGCCCGCCTCGATCACCAGCGTGTGCACCGACGCGAGCGCGTGGCCGTTGCGCGCGCGGAAGGGCCCGAGCCAGCCGATCCCGGCCAGGTTCTCGACCGTCGCGTCGGGCAGCACGAAGCGGATGTCGGGCGCCTCGAGCTCCTGGACGCGCGTGATCCGCACGTCGCCCACCTGCCAGCGCAGCGGCTCCTGCATCGGGACCTCCGGTCGCGGGCCGGCCAGCGTAGGACAGCCCGACCCTCGGCGCGCGCGGCGCCGCGCGGGCCCGCGGCCGAGATGCTTCGGTCTGCTCTACCGCCGACGAGGAGACGCCGATGACGACCGCGCGCGACGACGGCTGGGTGGTGGTGGGCGGGCCCGCGAGCGGGTTCGCGCAGGAAATCGCGAGCGGAGCCCACCGGCTGCGCAGCGACGAGCCCGCGTCGGCTGGCGGCGGCGACACCGGGCTCTCGCCCTACGACCTGCTGCTCGCCGCGCTCGGCTCGTGCACCTCGATGACGATCGGCATGTACGCGCGCCGCAAGGGCTGGCCGCTCGAGTCGGTTCGCGTGCGCCTGAGCCACTCGAAGATCCACGCCGAGGACTGCGCCGACTGCGAGACGAAGGCCGGACGCGTCGACCGCATCGAGCGCGAGATCGAGCTCGTCGGCGACCTGAGCGACGAGCAGCGCGATCGGCTGCTCGAGATCGCCGGGAAGTGCCCGGTGCACCGCACGCTCACGTCGGAGGTGCGGATCGACTCGCGTCTGGTCTGAGCGCGCTTCCGTCGCGCCACAGCGCGCGCGCGAGGCCGAAGCCGACCGCGAGCAGCACGATGCAGAACGGGAGGCCGGTGTTGATCGCGGCGGCCTGGAGCGCCGCGAGGCCGCCGCCGACGAGCAGCACCGCCGCGACGACGCCCTCGGAGACGGCCCAGAACACGCGTTGCCAGATGGGCGGGTGCGGGTGGCCGCCGGAGGTCAGCATGTCGACGACGAACGAGCCCGAATCGGACGACGTGACGAAGAAGATCGCGACGACGAGCGCGGCGAGCAGCGACGTGGCGTCGGCGAGCGGCAGCCGCTCGAGCAGCGCGTAGATGCCGGTCGCGAGGTCGCTCTGCACGGCCGCGGCGATGCCGGCTCGCTGCATGTCGAGCTCGATCGCCGACCCGCCGAACACCGTGAACCAGACGGCGCTCGCGAGCGACGGCACGAGCAGCACGCCGAGCACGAACTCGCGCACCGTGCGCCCGCGCGAGATCCGCGCGACGAAGGTGCCGACGAAGGGCGACCACGCGATCCACCAGGCCCAGTAGAAGACCGTCCACGACGCGCGCCACTCGGGCGGACCGGATGCCGCGGGGTCGAGGCTCATCGGGACGAGCGCGAGCAGGTAGTCGACGAGGCGCGACGGGAAGGCCTGGGCGACCGCGAGCGTCGGCCCGGCGACGAGCACGAAGAGCAGCAGCAGCGCCGCGAGCGCGACGTTGAGCTGTGAGAGCCGCCGGATACCGCGGTCGAGGCCCAGCACGACCGAGGCCGTCGCGCAGGCCGTGATGACCGCGATCACGACGACCTGCACGCCGACCGCGTCGGGCGCGCCGACCAGGCGCGTCAGCCCGGCGTTGATCTGCATCGCGCCGAGCCCGAGCGAGGTGGCGAGGCCGAACAGGGTCCCGAACACCGCGAGCACGTCGACCGCGTGCCCGACCGGCCCGTGGATGCGCTCGCCGAGCAGCGGTTGCAGCGTCGAGCGCACCGCGATCGGCAGCCCGCGGCGGTGTGCGAAGTACGCGATCGCGAGGCCCATCACCGCGTACACGGCCCACGCGTGCAGGCCCCAGTGGAAGAACGAGAGCGTCATCGCGTCGGCGGCGGCCGCGGCGGTCGAGCCCTCGCCGCGCGGCGGGTTCGACCAGTGCAGCACCGGCTCGGCGACGCCGTAGAACATGATGCCGATGCCCATGCCGGCGCTGAAGAGCATCGCGAACCAGGTCGCCCGGCCGTACGCGGGCCTCTCGTCGTCGGCCCCGAGGCGCACGCGGGCCGTCCGCCCGAAGGCGAGCGCGAGCGAGAGCGCGAGCAGCAGCGCCGTCGTCGCGGTGAACAGCCACTCGAGGCGCGACACGATCCACGCCTGCGCGCCGAGGAAGGCCGCGCGCGCGAGCTCGGGCTCGACGAGCCGGAACGCCACCGCGCCGCAGACGACGAGCGCCGACGGCACGAACACCGCCGGCTCGATGCGGCTGCGCACGGGCTAGGGCCTGCGGAAGTGGAGGATGCCCCAGGTCAGGTGGCCGCGGTCGGCGGCGTCGACCCAGTGCTGCAGGCCCTCGCGCATCCGCTTCACGTAGTCGGGCCCGCAGTGCTCGACCATCTCGTCGCGGCGCACGTCGAGCTCGGCGGCGACGCTCGCGTAGTGGCGGCGCAGCTGGTGCGGCATCGCGATCCACGCGACCTCCTCGAAGCCGAGCGCCGCGAGCCGGTCGCGGTAGAAGCCCGGCGAGGCCAGCGAGTCGAGGTGGATGCGGTCGAGCACCGGCTGCAGCACGCCCGGCGGGCAGTCGTCGCTCTGCATCGGGTCGGTGAAGATCAGCTGCCCGGCCGGACGCAGCACGCGCGCGGCCTCCGAGAGCACGCGCTCGCGCGCGCCGCTGTGGAGCAGCGCGTCCTGCGACCAGACCACGTCGTAGGCGTCGGCCGGCCCCGGGATCGCCTCGAAGCTGCCGTGGATCACGCGCACCCGGCTCGCGAGCTGCGCCTGCTCGCACAGGCGCCGGTTCGTCGCGTTCTGCACGTCGCTCAGGTTCAGGCAGTCGACGCGGCAGCCGTACATCGACGCGAGCGTGCGCGCGGCGCCGCCGTAGCCGGCGCCGAGGTCGAGCACCCGCGCGCCCTCGACGAGCCCGGCGAGCCGCGTCGCCATTGCCGCGACGGTGCGGCTGCTGGCCGCGTAGACAGAGTCGCCGGCCCCCTCGTAGATGCCGATGTGGATGTCCTCGCCGCCCCACACGCGCGAGTAGAACGAGTCGGCCTCGGGGCTGTCGTAGTAGCTCTCGGTCTGGTCCGCGACGGCGACCGCCCGCTCACTCATCGAGGTGCTTCTCCGCGAC
Source organism: uncultured Spirochaetales bacterium (assembly GCA_964597285.1). GTDB lineage: Bacteria > Myxococcota_A > UBA9160 > UBA9160 > SMWR01 > JAHEJV01. Next base: position 5,816 of record CAZQYK010000655.1, on the reverse strand, counting down.
GTGGACGAAGAAGTCGGGCTCCGCCTCCTGGTAGGTCTCCTGGAAGTCGCCGTAGGTCTTCACCGCCGTGAAGCCGGCCTCGCGCAGCAGGCGCCGCGTGTAGTTCTTGCGCAGCGGGAACATGTTCAGGCGGTAGTGGGAGCCGTCGGGGAAGGAGTAGCGGAAGCGCGCGAGGCCGGGGTCGACGTGCTCGGGCTCGGCGACGACGTCCTCGCCGCAGTAGTAGTAGCGGTGCTTGCTGTCGAAGCCGTGGTCGAGGATCGCGTCGTAGTTGCGCTGGTCGAGGATCAGGATCCCGTCGTGCTTCAGCGCCGCGTAGAACTCGGCGAGCGCGCGCCGGCGGTCCTGCTCGTCGAAGAGGTGCGTGAAGGAGTTGCCGAGGCAGATGATCGCGTCGAACTTCCCGTGCACCTCGCGGTTCAGCCAGCGCCAGTCGGCGTGGATCGTCTTCAGGATGAAGTGGCGCTGCTTCGCGTTCTCGAAGGCCTTCGCGAGCATCGCCGCGTTGCCGTCGACGCTCGTCACCTCGAAGCCCGCGCCGAGCAGCTGGACCGAGTGGAACCCGGTGCCGGTCGCGACGTCGAGCACCTTGTGCTTCTCGCGCCCCTTCAGCAGCTCGATGAAGAACGCGCCCTCGCTGTCGGCGCGCGCGTCCCAGTCGATCAGCGCGTCCCACTTCTCGACGAAGCTCTGGACGTACTCGGCGTGGTAGTGGTCGGTCTCTCGGACGGCGATCGGGTCGCTCCCGAACTCCTGGCGGACGGAGCGGAGCGAGCGGGCTGCGGCGCGACGGGCCGCGCTCGGGGACATCATGAAGTGCGCTTTCCTTCCGGTTCGTGTCCGGGGGGTGGGTTTCGGGCAGCCGACCGAGCAGCCTCCGGAAGCCGGGCTCCAGAGCCGGCGGTCGGTCGTCGCGCCCGGGGCCGGGCGTCGTGGTGCAGGCCGCGCGCAGGCCGCGGCGGCGCCGCCCGGCCACCCTAGGAGACGACGCCGCGCGATTCAACGCCCTCGCGCGATTCGCCGCGGATTCGCGCTCTCGCGCGCTCTCGTGCAGCGAGGGCGCGCGGCTCAGACGCGGATCGGCACGTTCTGGAACCCGCGCACGTGGGCCTGGTACGTGCGCGTGAGACCCGCCTCGTCGACCTCGTAGTCGGGGAAGCGGTCGCGGACCTCCTCGAGCGCGACGCGCGCCTCGAGGCGCGCGAGCGACTTCCCGATGCAGAAGTGCTGGCCGTGGCCGAAGTAGATCTGGCGGCCCGGCGCACGGCGCACGTCGAGGCGGTCGGGATCGGGGAACTCGCGTTCGTCGCGGCACGCCGCGCCGGTGACGAGCGCGACGCGCGCGCCCTTCGGGATCGTCACGCCGTGCACCGTGACGTCGCGCATCGCGACGCGGCCCTGGAACTGGCTCGGCGCGTCGAGGCGCAGGATCTCCTCGATCGCGGGCTCGAGCAGCGCCGGGTCGCGCCACAGCTCGTCGCGCAGCGCCGGGTCGCGGCCGAGCAGCACGATCGCGTTGCCGATCAGCTTCGCGGTGGTCTCCGCGCCGGCCGCCGCGAGCAGCGTGCAGAAGGACGTGACCTCGAGGTCGCCGAGCGGGCGCCGCGTGCCGTCGGGCTCCTCGAGCACCGACTCGCCGATCACCGTGATCAGGTCGTCGCGCGGCCGCGCGCGGCGCTCCTTCACGAGCCCGAGCAGGTAGCGCGACGACTCGCCGAGGAAGGCGAGGTTCCCCTCCGGCTGGAGCCCGGTCTCGGGGTCGCGCGCGAGGCCGGCGTCGACCCACTCGCGGTAGCGGTCGCGGTCGGACTCGGGGATCCCGAGCAGCGCGCTGATCACGTCCATCGGGAAGCGGACCGAGAACTCCTGCTGCACGTCGAAGGCGTCGCGGCCGGCCAGCGCGTCGAGCCAGCGCGCGGCGATCGTGCGCACCTCGCCCTCGAGCGCGGCGATGCGGCGCGGCGTGAAGCCGCGGCTGATCAGGTTGCGCAGCCGCGTGTGGACCGGCGGGTCCATGCCGATGATCGAGAAGAGCGTCCCGTCCATCTGGCCGCGGTTCTCGAGCGTCGGGCCCAGCGTCGAGCTGTAGGTCTCCCAGTCGAGCGTCGCGTCCCAGACGTCGGCGAAACGGAACAGCGCGTAGAAGTCCATCTTCTCGTTGTACGCGCACGGGCTCTCGTCGCGCAGCCGCCGGTAGAGCGGATACGGGTCCTCCTGGAACGCCCGCGAGTAGGGGTCGTAGACGATCATCGCGGAAGTCTAGACAGAATCTGCTGTTTCTGTCCATGCCCTCGGCGGGTACAATGCCGGGCGCGCCGGGGCGTCGGCGCCGGGAGGTCCCATGCTGAGCCGCTTCGACGACTACCCGATCCACCAGCTGCCGCAGCCGATCGCGCAGCCGGCGTCGGGCGACCGTCACACCTACGACCGCTACTGGTTCAACGCGTTCCAGGACGACGGCGAGTTCTACATCGGAGTCGGCTCGGCGCTGTACCCGAACCTCGGCATCCTCGACTGCGGCGTGTCGATCGTCCGCGACGGCGAGCAGCACGCCTTCCACGGCTCGTGCCGCGCTCCGCGCGAGCCCACCGACGTGCGCTGCGGCCCGTTCCGCATCGACGTGATCGAGCCGATGCGCCGCCTGCGCATCACGCTCGACGCGAACGAGACCGGCATCGAGGGCGAGCTCACCTTCGACGCGCGCACGGCCTGCATCGAGGAGGGGCGCCAGACGCTGCGGCAGGGCCCGCGCCTCGTGATGGACGTGACGCGCTTCGCGCAGTTCGGGCGCTGGTCGGGCGAGCTGCGCTACGCGGACCGGACCGTGAAGCTCGACCCGCGGCGCGTCGTCGGCGTCAAGGACCGCAGCTGGGGCGTGCGCCCGCTCGGCCCGCCCGATCCCGGGCTCGCGCCGCAGCCCCCGGCGCGCACGCAGGCCTTCTTCCTGTGGGCGCCGATCCACTGGCGCGACCGCTGCACGCACTTCGGCGTCTTCGAGGACGCCCACGCGCGGACGTTCCACTGGGACGGCGCGATCGTGCCGACCTACGAGACGCCCGCCGCGATTCCGGGCACCACCGACGACGGCGTCGAGTTGCTCGGCGCGGTCGACCACGAGATCCAGTACCTGCCTGGCACGCGCCGCGCCGGCTCGGCGACGATCGGCCTCGTGCGCAAGACCGGCCAGCGCGAGGAGATCGCGCTCGAGCCGCTGATCTGCTTCCGGATGAAGGGCATCGGCTACATGCACCCGACCTGGGGCCACGGGATGTGGAAGGGCGAGCTCGCGCTCGGCGGCGAGTCGTGGCGATGCGACGAGCTCGAGCCGATGGCGCTCGAGAACCAGCACATCCAGCAGGTGGTGCGCGCGACCTCGAGCAGCGGAGAGACCGGCGTCGGCGTCTTCGAGCAGATCGCGATCGGCCCGCACGCTCGCTACGGCTTCAAGGAGCTGCTCGACCCGGCGACGTGACTCCGTCTTCGCCGAATCTGTGCCGTTGCGCAGCGGAATCCTTCTCGGCTCCGAGCACTCAGGGACTGCAGACGTGACGCGCGAGCGGCTTGCGGACGATCTCGCCGGGGGCGGACGCGGGATCGGCCCGCGGCGATTCGCGCTCGTAGAGATGCGCGTCGAGCGCCACCAGCCGCGGCTCGGAGCCGGCGCCGTCGTTCCAGCGGCGGCAGGTCCAGTCGAGCAGCACGTGCGCGCCGTCGCGCGAGGCGACGGCGCTCTCGACGAACATGCGGCCGCGATAGTCGGCCCAGAGCGACTCGAGCGGCTCGAACGCCGCCCCGTCGGGCCATCCGCGCTGCCCGCCGTCGACGACGATCTCGCGCAGCTCGCCGCTCGCCAGACGCGCCTCGAGCCCGAGACGGAATCCCCCTTCGGGGGGATTCGTGTACATTCTCCATTCCTGTCGCAACCCCAGCGAGTGGCCGGTCAGGCGCACGGCTTCGGGAACGAACTGGCCGCCGGCGACCTCGTCGAGGTTCACGGCGACCACGTAGACGAGCGCGAGGCTCGCCAACACGTGTCCTCCGGGCAGCGCTGCGGGCTCTTGGGAGGCGCCCCCGGCGGCGCGCTGCGCGCGCCGGCGCGCGAGCGCCGCGTCGATCCGATCCCAGACGTCCGACGGGACGAAGGGAACGAGACCGAGCGTCATGACCCACGGGATCCAGGCGAGCTGGATCGTCGTGCCGAGGCCGATCTGGAAGCCCACGAGTGCGACGATCGCGATCGGGCGACAGGCGCGCAGCGCCACCGGCGACAGCAGCAGCAGCGGGGCGACGATCTCGATGGCGAGCGTTCCCCACGTCAGCAGCGCCGTCCAGTCGTCGTGCGCGCGCAGCACCTCGCCGAGCGGGCGCATCCAGACGTCGTAGCTCAGCGCCTTGCCCACCGCGCTGCCGTCGACCCAGGCGGTGTCGTGCAGCTTCAGCAGACCGGCGGCGAGGTACACGCTCGCGACCTGGACCAGGATCCCGACGCTCGGCGGCGAAAGCACCGCGCTCCGCGGCGGAGCGAGACCGCGGGCGTCGACGGACCAGCGGCGGCCGAGGGGCAGGAACACGGACCAGAAGAGCAGCAGCGACAGCACCTGGTCTCCGACGTCGACGATGTGCGGATTGCGGTGGTGCAGCGAGATGAGCAGCCACCACGAGATCGCGGTCGCGATGCGCGTGCGGTAGCCGACGAGCAGCATCGACGCCGCGACGGCCGCCGCGGCGAAGAGCGCCGCCTGGAAGCCCAGTCTCGCGTCGATCAGGTGCGGCCCGAGCGGCAGCAGCACCGCACCGTGCGCGTGATACAGCGGATAGACGCCGTCGCCGTACAGCGTGCGCAGGTGTCGCACGCGATCGGCGAGGTCGAGCAGCAGCATGAGCCCGAGCCCGATCCGGAGCGCGGCCAGCGCTCGCGCGTCGATGCGGAAGGGATCCGCGAGCCGCTGCCAGGACATCGGAGACACCCGGCGCGATTGTATCAGGCCGACCCGCGCTCGCGCGGCGCGCGCGCGGGCCTCACAGCCGCAGCTCGAGGCGGACGTCGACGTACACCGACGGGTCGACGCGGTGCGATGCGAGCGTGCCGAGGTCCTCGCCGCGCACGCGCAGCCGGCGCTCGGCGGTCGTGCCGACCTCGAGGTCGAGGCGCAGCCAGTTCGCGAGCATCCAGTCGAAGCCGCCGCCGAAGCGCAGGTGGCGGTCGCGGAAGCTCAGGTCGTCGGGAAAGCCGGCGCGGTCGCGCAGCCGGAAGGTGTCGCTCGTGCGCGCGCCGCTGGCGTGGATCTCGAGCGTCGGCGTCAGGTCGTACTCGAGGCGCAGGCCGAGGTCGTGCGTGCGCACGGTGAAGCGCTCGGTGACGTTCCAGCGCAGCGAGAGGAAGGGCTCCGGGTCGACGTCGCCCTCCTCGAGCGAGGTGCGCACCGCGGCGCCGACGCCGACGCGCAGGCGGCCCGGGATCTCGTAGCCGAAGCCGATCGCGCCCGTCGCGCCGAGGCCGCGGCCGAAGCCGCCGTCCTCCCAGCGCGAGCTGCCGGAGACCGCGCCGAGCAGCGACCAGATCTCCTCGTCGGCGAACCACGGCCCGACGCCGAGCCGGTACGCGCCCTCGAGCGAGAGCCGGGTCGCGTAGAGGTCGAGGTCGTCGAGCAGCACCGCCGGGACGTCGGGCGGGCGGCCGTGGAAGCGGTAGAGGCTCGTCGACGCCCGTCCCGACACGCGCAGCACGAAGCGCTCGCTCGCGGGCCACGTCGCCGAGAGCCCGAGCTGCGGGCGGGTCAGCGTCACGTGCGCGGAGCCGACGCGCGCCTCGGGCA
>CAZQYK010000654.1:0-3476 GCA_964597285.1 uncultured Spirochaetales bacterium | reverse complement strand
GCGGGGCGGGCAATCGCGGCGAAGCTCGGCATCGATCGTCGCCTCCGGGATCGGGGCGACTATTCTAGGGCCGTCGCGGCCGACGAGCCGCCGGAGGAGACGCGATGCCGGAGTTCTGCGAGGTCGAGCGAGACGGCCACCTCTTCCTCGTCACGATGAACCGCCCCGAGGTGATGAACGCGCTGCACCCGCCGGCGAACCTCGAGCTCGAGCGCGTGTTCGACGAGTTCGTCGCCGACCCGGAGCTCTGGGTCGCGATCGTCACCGGCGCCGGCGACCGCGCGTTCAGCGCCGGCAACGACCTCAAGTACACCGCCGAGCGCGGCGGCCGCATCGAGGTGAACCCGAAGGGCTTCGCCGGCCTGACCGCGCGCTACGACAACCCGAAGCCGGTGATCGCCGCGGTCGAGGGCGTCGCGATGGGCGGCGGCTTCGAGATCGCGCTGGCGTGCGATCTCATCGTCGCGTCCGAGAAGGCGGTGTTCGCGCTGCCCGAGCCGCGCGTCGGGCTCGCGGCGCTGGCGGGCGGAATGCACCGGCTGCCGCGCGCGATCCCGCTGAAGCACGCGATGGGCATGCTGCTGACCGGACGGCGCGTCGGCGCCGAGGAGGGCCTGCGGCTCGGCTTCGTCAACGAGGTCGTGCCGGCCGGCGAGGCGCTGGCCGGAGCGCGACGCTGGGCCGATCGGATCCTCGAGTGCGCGCCGCTGTCGGTGCGCGCGTCGAAGCAGTCGGCGTACGAGGGCCTCGACCGGGCCTCGCTCGAGGAGGCGTGCCGAACCTCGTACGACCAGGTCGTCGCGATGGTCAAGAGCGAGGACTTCCGCGAGGGTCCGCGCGCGTTCGCCGAGAAGCGGCCGCCGGTCTGGAAGGGTCGCTGACGGAGGCACGCGGAAGGGTCAAGGGCCCGCCCGGGGTCGCCGAAACGCCGGGGGATGACCGCTCCCTCGATCCTGATCGTGGACGACGGCGAGCTGGACCGCGTGCAGTCGCTCGTCGCGCGCCTCCAGGTCGACTGGATGCGCTGCGCCGAGTCCGAGGCCGGCGTGGCGCTCGAGATGCCGCGCGACCTGCTGATCACGTCGGGTCCGCGCGCGATGCGGCTTCCGACACTGAGCGGCGACGCCAGCCCGCTGTGGCTGTGCCTGTACGACCAGGACTTCCTGCCGCTGCGCGAGCGGCTGCGCGACCTCGGGGTGCACTACCTGGTGTCGGGCGAGCTCGCGCCGCGCACCTTCCTGCTCTTCCTGCGGCAGCTGCTCCATCGCGGCGAGGAGCGCCGTCAGGTCCGGCGCATTCCGCTCCAGTGCGAGCTGTCGATCGAGGCGGGCGCCGACCGCCGCAAGGGCCTGCTGCTCGAGCTGTCGCGCGAGAGCTGCGTGTTCGCCGGCGAGGTGGCGCTGCCCGAGGGCCAGGCCGCGACCGTGCGTCTGCCGCACGAGCTGTGCGGCGACGCGCCGCTGCTGCTGCGGGGCCGGGTGATCCGTTCGGCGCGCCGCGTCGGTCCGCCGACCGCGCAGGACGTCGTCAGCGTGCTGCGCTTCGAGGCGCTCCAGCCCGACGCGATGGCGCGCATCCACCAGGTGCTCACCGGTCACGCGCTCGGCACCCAGGTGACGCCGCTCCGCGAAGAGCCGGGCGCCGGTCGCGAGGCCGGTCGGTGGCAGGTCGCCGAGGAGCCGGCGCACGCGGCCTGGGCGCCGCAGCAGGGCGAGCGGCGCGACGCGTTCCGCCACCACTACGCGCGCCCGGTCGAGGCGATCCGCTGGCCCGGCGCGGAGGGCCTGCACGCCGCGCTCGGCCGCGACCTGTCGCTCGGCGGCGTGCGCGTCGCGACTGCACCGCTGCCTGACGCGGGCAGCGCGGTGACGCTCGCGCTGTACGGCCGCGACCGCGAGGAGCCGGTGCTGGTCGACGCCGAGGTCGTCTGGGCGCGCGACGGCGAGGCGGGCCTGAGCTTCGGCGCACTCTCGCCCGAGCAGCGGCGGGGCCTCGAGCGCCTCCTCGCGGTGTCGCCCTGCGCCGAGGACCTCGGACCCGGCCGCGGCGCCGTGCACGTGGCCGAGCTGCATCCCCGAGCGCGCGCACGGCGCTAGGACCGCCGCGCCGGCGAGCGATCCGCCGGCTGCGCCGCGTGCGGCGCCCACTTGTGGGGCGCGCGGGAGCCCCGTAGTCTGCCCGTCTCACCCGGAGGTCCCCCCCCCATGGCCCGCGAAGCCGTCATCGTCGACAGCGTCCGAACCGGCCTCACGAAGGCGCACCGCGGCTCGTTCAACATGACCGAGCCGGTCGACTACACCGCCCACGTGCTGCGCGAGGTCGTGGCGCGCCAGAAGAGCCTCGACGCCGCCGAGATCGAGGACGTGATCCTCGGCTGCGGCTTTCCCGAGGGCTGCCAGGGCATGAACATGGCGCGCATCGCCGCGATGGCCGCCGGCTTTCCGAAGGAGGTCGCCGCGACGACGGTGAACCGCTTCTGCTCGTCGGGCTCGCAGGCGATCGCGATGGCCGCGCACCAGATCCTCCACGAGGGCGCCGAGGTCGCGATCGGAGCCGGCGTCGAGACGATCACGATGATGCAGGACGGCACGCAGAACACGACGCGCATGGTCAACAAGGCCGCGCGCGAGCGCTTCCCGGGCCTGTACTTCCCGATGGGCGTCACCGCCGAGATCGTCGCCGAGCGCTACAAGGTCTCGCGCGAGGACCAGGACCGCTACTCGCTCCAGAGCCAGCAGCGCTACGCGAAGGCCGTCGAGGACGGCCGGATCGCCGAGGACATCGCGCCGATGAAGGTCCGCCGGCGCGTGCTGAAGAAGGGCGAGGACCCGTACGAAGAGGACTTCACCGTCGAGCGCGACGAGTGCAACCGCCCGGACACGACGCTCGAGGGCCTGGCAAAGCTGCCGCCGGTGTTCAAGAAGCCCGAAGAGGGCGGCACCGTCACCGCCGGCAACGCGTCGCAGCTCTCCGACGGCGCGTCGGCGACGCTGCTGATGAGCGCCGAGCGCGCGAAGCAGCTCGGCATCGAGCCGCTCGGCGTCTACCGCGGCACGGCGGTGGCCGGCTGCGGCCCCGAGGAGATGGGCATCGGCCCGGTCTTCGCGGTGCCGAAGCTGCTGAAGCGCCACGGCCTGAAGCTCGACGACGTCGACGTCGTCGAGCTGAACGAGGCCTTCGCGTCGCAGCTGCTCTACTGCCAGCGCGAGCTCGGCATCGACGACGAGAAGCTGAACCCGATGGGCGGGTCGATCTCGATCGGACATCCCTTCGGGATGACCGGCTCGCGGATGACCGGCCAGCTGCTGCGCGAGCTGCGCCGCCGCGGCAAGCGCTACGGCATCGTCACGATGTGCATCGGCGGGGGTCAGGCGCTGGCAGCGCTGTTCCGGAGGGTCTGATGCTATTCGTCCTCGCCGAGGAAGCACGCCAGCGCCACGAATGCCTCGTCGAGGAGGTCGGCCAGGTTGGCCTCC
>CAZQYK010000653.1:0-10052 GCA_964597285.1 uncultured Spirochaetales bacterium | reverse complement strand
GAGCGCCGCCTCGAGGATGCGCAGCTGCTCGGGCAGGCTGCCGAGCAGGCTCGCCTCGAGCGCGGCGACGCGCCGTTCGGCGTTCGGGTCGCCGTCGAGGCTCGCGAGCAGGCGGCCGAGCGCGGCGTCGAGGCGCTCCGCGGCGTCCGCAGCCGACGCGCCCTCCGACCCGTCCTCGTGAGCGGCGAGCTTGCGCGCCTCGTCGCGCAGGTGGCGCAGCGACTCGAGCTGCTCGTCGAGCGGCACGCGCGACGAGCCGTCGCGCGGCGTCATCGGCGCGAGGAACATCGCGAGGTCCTCGATGATCGAGAGCTTCTCGTCCTGGTTCGTCGGCACGTAGTCGGCGAGCGTCACGACCTGCTCGACGCTGTCGAGCTCGCGCAGCCGCTCGGCCAGCTCCTGCGCCGACTGCAGGTCCGGCGCGATCGCGTTCAGGCTCCACGGCGAGCGCGCGCCGTTCTCGAGCAGGTCGCGCAGCGTGCGCACGCTCTCGCTCGCCGGATCGCGGACGTTCAGCGGATTGCTGTCGAAGCGCGCGCGCGGCAGCAGCGCGAGCGAAGCGAGGCCGAGCAGCAGCGCGGTGTAGCCGACCGCGCGCGGGAAGCGCACCGGCAGGTCCGTGACGCGGCCGATCCACGCCGGCGCGGCGCGCGGCGCCGGCGGCGCGGCCGGCAGCGGCGGAAGGCTCAGCAGCGCCGGCAGCAGCGTCAGCATGCAGAACAGGGCGATCAGCATCCCCCCGCCCGAGATCACGCCGAGCTCGGCGACGCCGACGAAGGGGGTCGGCGCGAACGCGAAGAAGCCGATCGCGGTCGTCAGCGCGCACAGCGCGATCGAGGCGCCGACGTCGCGCGCGGTTGCGGCGAGCGCCTCTTCGTGCGCGAGCCCCGACGCGAGAAGCTCGCGCATCCGCAGGCAGAAGTGGATGCCGAAGTCGACGCCCAGCCCGATGAAGAGCACCGCGAAGGCCGCCGAGATCATGTTGAAGTGGCCAACCGCGAGCGCCGTGTAGCCGGCCGTCAGCACGAGCCCGACGACGAGCGCGAGCAGCGTCGACAGCACCATCCTCGCCGATCGCAGCGCGAGGGTGAGGATCCGGCCGACGAGCACGAACGACGCGACGCCGGCCGCCGCGGCCTGGTTCTTGACGACCTCGATCTCCTCGTACGAGAGCGCGACGTCGCCGGTGATCCGCACCGTCGTCTGGCCCCCGTCCTCGAGCCCGAGCTCCGCGACCGCGCGGCGCACCGCGTGGATCGCCTCGCGCGCCGGCTGGATGTCGGCCGTGTCCTGCACCGGCTGCACCATCAGCACGCGGCGACGCGGGTCGGCCTCGAAGTCGCGGTCGGCGATCACCTCGGCCCACGAGAGCTCGAAGGGGCGGCCGTCGGCCTCGGCCGCGATCGCGTCGGCGAGGCGCTCGAACATCGCCGAGAGCTGGTCGCCGGAGAAGTCGCCGTCGCGCGTCGCGCGCGCGCCGCGCGCGAGGATCGACGCGAGCCCGCGCAGCGTGCCGTCGCGCGACAGCTCCGCGAGGTAGGGCTGCGCCTCCGCGAGCTCGTCGGCGAGCTGTTCGAGATCGTCGGTGCCGAGGTAGAGGAAGGCGTTGCGCTCGAAGAAGCTGCCGCCGCCGGGCAGGAAGACGCTGTGGAAGTGCTCGGGGTCGGCGCGCAGCCGGTCGGCGAGGCGCCGCGCCGCGCGGCCCGCACGCTCGGGCGACGCGCCGTCGACGACGATGAAGATGTTCTCCCACTGCGTCGGGAACGCGTCGTAGTAGCGGCGCTCGGCCTGCTTGAAGGGCAGGTCGCGCGAGAAGAGCGCGTCGGTCGAGCCCTCGATGCCGAGGTGGCAGGCGGAGTAGCCCGCGCTCGCGAGCGTCGCCGCGAGCACGAGCGCGACCGTCGTGCCCGGGCGCCGCGCCGAGCCGACGACCCACGACGCGATCCCGTCGCCCAGCCGCCCTTCGAGAGGGCTCGTCGCTCCGCGCGGCAACCCCGGCGACCTCCGGTGGGTTCGTGGTCCGACTCGACGCTCCGAACGCGCGCGACCCGGGCGAATTCGCGCCGGGCCGCACCGTCCGAGAGGCTTAGCAAATCTCCTTCGCTACAGTTCGGGCCGTTTCTCGGCCTCCGACCCTCGACCGGAACGACCCCGAGGTCCGCCATGCTCCAGCCCTCCGAAGAACGGACGACCGCGCCGCGCCGGCGCCCGCTGCGCCGGGCCGCCGCGCTCGTCGCGCTCGTCGCGCCGCTCGCGCTGCCGGCCTCCGGCGAGGAGGGCGGCGGCGCCAGCGCCGCGATCGACTCGCTGCACGCCGCGCTGCTCGACGTGATGAAGAACGCCGTCGCGCTCGGCTACGAGGGCCGCTCGAAGAAGCTCGAGACCGCGATCCCGCGCCACTTCGACGTCGATTTCATGGCGCGCAAGTCGCTCGGCAGCCACTGGGAGAAGGCCGACGAGGCGGGGCGCCGCCGCTACCTCGACAAGTTCATGCAGTTCATGATCGCGAACTACGCGGGCCGCTTCGACGGCTACTCCGGGCAGTCGTTCACGACGCTCGGAGAGGAGCCGGCGCGTCTCGACACGACCATCGTCAAGAGCAAGCTGATCGACCCGACCGGCGAGAACGTCGAGCTGAACTACCGCATGCGCCAGGTGAAGGGCGAGTGGAAGATCATCGACGTCTACCTCGACGGCACCGTCAGCGAGCTCGCGCTGCGGCGCTCCGAGTTCGTGTCGATCGTCAAGCGCCAGGACCTCGAGGCGCTGATCGCCGCGCTCGACGACAAGATCGCGAAACTCAAGGCCGGCGAGGAGGGCTAGCGTCGAGCGCGGCGAAGCCGCGCGCGGAGCGAGGCGAAGCCGAGCGGAGTCGCTCTCGCTAGCGATCCGCCGCTCCGGCGACCGAGCCCTGCCGGATCCCGTCGCCGGGCTGCGGCTCGCCGCGCACCGCGCGCACCTGCGCGTCGCGGCTCTGCAGGTAGGCGCTGCGCAGCGCCGAGTAGAAGTCGAGCGAGCCCGCCTCGAGCTCGCGCAGCTGCCCGGCGTTCGACTCGAGCACGACGATCCCCTCGCTGCCGCCGATCAGCCAGGTCCACCAGCGGAACGGGCCGGTGAAGTAGGTGAGCGGGTCCGACATCACGTCGACCGCGTCGCCGAAGGCGTCGCGCGCGGTGCTCGGCCCGAAGACCGGCAGGATCAGGTACGGGCCGCTCGGCGTGCCCCAGCGCGCGAGCGTCAGGCCGAAGTCGGCCTCGGTGCGCTCGAGGCCTGCGCCGTGCGCCGCCGGGTCGAAGAGCCCGCCCGCGCCGGCGGTGGTGTTGATCGCGAAGCGCGCGAGCGTGCAGGCGGCGTCCTTCGGGCGCAGCTGCAGCACCTGGTTCGCGAAGATCACCGGCGTGTCGAGGTTCAGGAACACCCGCTCGAGCGCGCGGCGGCCCGGCTCGGGCACGACGAACTGGTAGCTGCGCGTCAGCGGGTCGAGCAGCACCGTGTCGAGCCCGCGGTTGAACGCGAACACGCCGCGGTTGACCAGCTCGAAGGGGTCGCGCGCGGCCGAGTCCTCGATCGGGTCGTCGGCGTCGAAGAAGCGGTCGTCCTCGGAGAAGGCCTCGTCGTCGAGCAGCGGGTCGGCGGCCTCCGCTGCCGGGTCGGCCCCGGGCTCCGGCGCCGGGTCGCCCGCGAGCGGCGCCTCCGAGGCCTCGGCCGGCGCGTCCGCCGCGATCCCTTCCCCGGGCGGCTCCGGCAGCGCCTCGTCCGCCGCGAGCGCCGCGGCGGGAGCGGCGAGCCACAGGGCCAGCAGCAGGGCTCGCGTCGGAGCGTTCGGGCGCATGGGTCCTCTGCGAACCGGGATCAGAATGCGGGGGCTTCGACGGGGACCGGGAACGGCGAGCTCGGCCGCGGGGCCAGTCTACGCGGCCGGCCCCGGCGCGACCACCGGCAGGCCCCACGGGGCCACGCCTGGCGGCCACGCGGCACCTCGTTACCTTCCGATGCGCCCGGCCTCCCCGGCGCAACGGCCCTGTCCTCCGCCTCCCCCCGCCCAGATCCCGACCCCGGACCGGAGGGAAGCGTGGACATCTTCGCCAAGTGCAACGCGTTGGCAGAGCGCGTGAGCGTCGCGCGCGCCGCGGGCACGTATCCGTACTACCGCGCGCTGTCGTCGGCCCAGGACCCGACCGTCCTCTACCAGGGCCGCGAGCTCGTGATGCTCGGGTCGAACAACTACCTGGGCCTCGCGAACCACCCCGAGGTCAAGGAGGCCGCGACGCTCGCGCTCGCGGTCTACGGCACCGGCGCCGCCGGGTCGCGGCTGCTCAACGGCACGCTCGACCTGCACGTCGAGCTCGAGGCGAAGCTCGCGGCGTTCACGCGGCGCCAGGCCGCGCTCGCGTTCTCGACCGGATTCCAGGTGAACCTCGGCGTGCTCTCGAGCCTGCTCGGCCGGCGCGACGTCGCGGTGCTCGACGCGCTCGACCACGCCTGCATCATCGACGGCTGCCGGTTCGGCTTCGGGCGCACGCTGAAGTACCGCCACAACGACATGGCCGACCTCGAGCGAAAGCTCGCGAGGATCGGCGCGGGCAACGGGATCCTGATCGTCGTCGACGGCGTGTTCTCGATGGAGGGCGACGTCGCGCCGCTGCCCGAGATCGCGCGCCTCGCGCGCCGCCACGGCGCGCGCCTGATGGTCGACGACGCGCACGGGCTCGGCGTGCTCGGCGAGTGCGGCCGCGGCACCGCGGAGGCGCAGGGCGTCGAGAGCGAGGTCGACCTGCTGATGGGCACCTTCTCGAAGGCGCTCGCGACCGTCGGCGGCTTCGTCGCCGGCAGCTCGGCGGTGATCGAGCACGTCCGCCACACCGCGCGCAGCGGCATCTTCTCGGCGGCGCCTCCGCCGGCCTCGGTCGCGGCCGCGCTGAAGGCGCTCGAGCTCGTCGAGCGCGAGCCCGAGCGGCGCAAGCAGCTGTGGGAGAACACGCTCTACATGAAGCGCGAGCTCGACGCGCTCGGCTTCGACACCGGCGCGTCGGCGTCGCCGGTGATCCCGATCGCGGTCGGCTCCGACGAGCAGGCCTACCTCGCGGTGATGCGCCTCGAGCAGGAGGGCGTGTTCGCGAACCCGGTCGTCTCGCCGGCGGTGCCGGCCGGCCGCGCGATGATCCGCACCTCGTACATGGCGACCCACACGCGCGAGCACCTCGACCGCGCGCTCGAGACGCTCGCCCGCGTCGGCCGCGAGCTGGGGATCCGCTAGGCGCCGAGCCAACGACCGGCCCGAGGCCAGCGCCCGCCGCTGAAGAGAGGCTTTCGAGGGGTGAGCCGCACGTTCGCGGCCTCGGGACCTCCCCTTCGAGGCCTCACGCTGCTCCGCTAGGCGAGCGCGGATCGCAGCCGCTGCGAGCGCACGCGACGCCTGCGCCCGCCGTTTCCCGGCACCTCGTCGGGATCGAGCAGCCCCCGGCGCCGCCAGCCCTCCCTCAACAGCCAGCCATGCGGACGCGCGACGGGAGCGCCCCGAGCGAGAGGCGGCCCCGGCCCGTCGGCCGCGGGCCTCCACCGCCACCCGTCGAACCACCGCCCGGACGAGGCGGGATCGAGCCGCTCCGCTCTAGGAAGTCCTTTCCCGCTCTTCGCCGCATGCCGCCGGGCGTTCAGAAGCACGTACGCCAGCGCATTCCGCACTTGCGTGGGATTGCGAAGTACCGACAGGTGATACCGATCCGCGAGCACCCGACCCGTCCGCCCGAACACCCGGTTCACCGCTCGAGCCAGCCGCACCCCGATCGCCTTCATCCCGCGCCCGAGTGCGTGCTTGTCCTTCGCCTCGACGACAAGATGCGCGTGGTCGTCCTGGAGCGAGTAGTGCACGAGCCGGAACTCCCCGCGCTCGCAGCCCTTCGAGAAGGTCCGCCGGACCTCGTCGACCAGTTTCACCGTCCGCAGCGACGGTACGCCCGGCCGGACCTTGAGCGTCACGTGACACGGAAGCCCCCGCGCGAACTTCTCGCGCGAGCGGTGGAGCACGCGCGGGCTCGGCCCCGGCTTCCGTCCGGCGCCGGGCCTTCGCCCGCCCCAGGAGTGGCGATCCAGTTCGAGCTGTTCGGGCTGTTGGCGGCGAGGCATCGGCATCTAGAATAGGGCGATCTTTTTGTCTTGTCAAGGTAGTCAAGGTATAGACCGGGTAGATGACGCCTTGAGGCCCGGCCGGAAGCAGGTGACTCATCCCTTCGAAAGCTGCTTCGGCAGTGCCGGAGCGACCTGGGAGATCGTCATCGCTCTGCTGCGGACGCACCTCGGAGCTAACGCGAGAGCACCGATGAGCCGATGCCCCACGAAGAGGGCATCATGAGGACTGTCATGCTCGCGGTTGCGTCATTCCTGGTCGGAGGCTCGGGCGGCTACTGGATGGCTCAGTCCGCCTCGTCGCCGCCCGATCTCGCCAGCGAGCTCGTTCGGTGCGAGGCGGGCAACGCGGGGATGACGCTTCGGGCGCTCGAGGCCCTTCGCGCCTCCAAGCCGGACGAAGCCACCTCCTCCCTAGAAACCAGCCTATCGCTTCACGCAGTAGTTCTGGATGAGTTCCTGCGCGAGCTCCAGCCCGCCAATCGTACGACCGGCGAGAAGTTCCTGCGCGCGATCGCCGCGTACCGCGCGGAGCATCCGTTCCAGCACGGTGATGCCGAAGCCGATCGCAACGTGGAAGGGATCCTCGCGAGCTACCCGTCGCGCTGATCCTCCTCACTCGCTGCCGGCCGCGGTCGGGCGGTCGTGCTCGTCCTCGATCTCGCCGACGATCTCCTCGAGCACGTCCTCGAGCGTGCAGACGCCGAGCACCGGGCCGTCGTCGCCGTCGCGGACGATCGCGAGGTGGCGGCGGTCGCGGCGGAAGCGGCGCAGCGCGTCGGTGACCGAGAGATCCGAGCGGAAGAAGATCGCCGGCCGGACCGCGTCCTCGAGGATCACGACGCGGCGGTCGGCGTAGACCTGGAACAGGTCCTTCGTGTGCAGGATCCCGACGACGCGCTCGAACGCGCCGTCGCAGACCGGGATCCGCGTGAAGCCGGACCCCTTGATCAGGTCGAGCAGCGCCTCCGACTCGATGCCGCGATCGATCGCGACGACGCGCTCGCGCGGCACCATCACGTCGCACACGCGGATGCGCGACATCCGGAACACGTTGCCGAGCATGCGCCCGGCGTAGGGGCGGATCATCCCGGCCGCGCGCGACTCCGACACGAGCAGCTGGATCTCCTCGGACGTGTACGGCGCGCTCTGCTCGCCGGCGCGGCGGACGCCGAGCGCGCGCACCAGCAGGTTGCCCGAGCCGTTCATCAGCCACAGTAGCGGGCGGAACACCCGCGCGAACGCGAGCAGCGGCCCGGCGGTGAGCAGCGACACGGTCCCCGGACGGTCGAGCGCTACGGCCTTCGGCGCGAGCTCGCCGACGACGACGTGCAGGAAGGTGATCACCGAGAACGACAGCACGAGCGCCACCGAGTGCACGAGCGTCGGCGCGTCGAGCCCGGCGGCCGCGAGCAGCGGCTCGACCCAGCGCGCGAGCACCGGCTCGCCGACGAAGCCGAGCCCGAT
The DNA here is from genome assembly GCA_964597285.1 of uncultured Spirochaetales bacterium. GTDB lineage: Bacteria > Myxococcota_A > UBA9160 > UBA9160 > SMWR01 > JAHEJV01. The sequence continues at coordinate 2,459 of CAZQYK010000653.1, read as the reverse complement.
GCTCGCGATCGTGATGCCGAGCTGAGTCGCGGCGATCGTGTCGTCGAGGTGGCGGATCGCCGCCGCGGCCGCCGCCGCGCCGCGCCGGCCCTCGTCGACCCACAGCGAGATCTGGGTGTTGCGCACCGCGACCAGCGCGAACTCGGCCGCGACGAAGTACGCGTTCATCAAGACGAGGCCGACGATCGCGACCAGCCCGAGGATCGACGTCGCCAACGCCCCTTCCGTCAGGAGCCGCGCACGAGCGCCTTGCGGCCGGCGAGCTCGTCGACGAGCTGGCGCGCGCTGCGCCCCGAGCGGCTCGCGCGCCGCACCGACCAGCGCAGCGCCTCGGCGCGCAGCTCGTCCCACGGCATCTCGAGACGCGCGCGGAGCGCCCAGTGGCGCACGACGTCGAGGTAGCCGTCCTGGTCGAGCGCGTAGAATCCGATCGCGAGGCCGAAGCGCTCTGCGAGCGCGAGCTTCTCGTCGGCGGTCTCGCCGGGGTGCAGGTCGCCGGCCTCGTCGAGCGACGCGGCCGCGTTGTCGGCCGTGCGCTCCTGGATCAGATGGCGCCGGTTGCTCGTCGCGACGATGCAGACGTTCGGCGGCGGCGCCGCGAGGCTGCCCTCGAGCGCGGCCTTCAGCTCGCGCCAGCCGGGGTCGGCGGCGTCGAAGGCGAGGTCGTCGCAGAAGAGCAGGAAGCGGCCCGGCGCGCGGCCGAGCTCCTCGAGAACGTCGGGCAGGTCGAGCAGGTCGGCGCGGTGCAGCTCGACCGCGCGCAGCCCCTGCGGCGCGAAGCGCGCCAGCAGCCCGCGCACCGCCGACGACTTGCCGGTGCCGCGCTCGCCGTACAGCAGCACGTGGTGGAAGGGCCGCCCGTCGAGGAAGCGCTCGGTGTTCGCGACCAGGAGCTCGCGCGCGCGGACGACGCCGACCAGGTCGTCGAGGTCGACGAGCTGCGGCGCGGCGATCGGGCGCAGGCGCCCCGGGCCGCGGCGCGCGTCCCAGCGGAGCGCGAGCGCCCGCTCGAAGAAGGCCGCGTCGGGCGCCGGGCCGACCCGCAGCTCGAGGGCGCGCTCGGCGAGCGCGAGGACACTCTCGAGCCTGGCGGCGATCCGCTTCCAGCGCGCTTCCACGGTCGCTCTAGACTGACCGACATGGGGGACGCGCGCCAAGAGGATCCGGCGGCGCCCGGCGGCGACGCGGTGGGCCTGTGCCGGCGCTGCGCCCACGCGGCGGTCCAGCACAACGCGCGTGGGAGTGCGTTCTGGCGCTGCCGCCGCGCCGACGTCGACCCGACGCTGCGCCGCTACCCGCCGCTGCCGGTGCTCCGCTGCCACGCGTTCGAGCCCGGCGAGCCGCGGGAGGGTGGGAGTTAGCGTGCGAGGTGCCGCGCGAAGCGGCGCATCTCGCGCGTCCAGCGGTCGGGCAGCGGCGAGCCGAGCGACTCGAAGAAGCTCTCGAGGAAGCTGTAGGTCAGCCCCCAGACGACGTGGCGGTCGGGCTCGCCGACCAGGATGCCCGGGAACTCGAGCTCGCCGCGCGCCCGGTACTGCACGTGGCGCGCGCGGTCGAGCAGGCCGTGCAGCGGGAACCAGAAGGCCCGCTCGACCTCGTAGTTCGTGCGGATGCGCCCGGGCTCGGGCACGTGGTAGACGAAGGCCGAGATCACGAGCGCCGGGTGCGTCACCGGGTTGCCCTGCTTGTCGTCGAGGCGGCCGAGCAGCTCGGCGTCGTCGAGCGACACGCCCACCTCCTCGAGCGTCTCGCGCTCGGCCGCGGCGCGCCGGCCCGCGTCCGCGGGGTCGACGCGGCCGCCCGGGAAGGCCATGTGGCCCGACCACGGATCCCCGTCGTGGCGCGCGCGCTCGATGAACAGCACCTGCGCGCCGTCGCCCGCGCGCTCGCGCAGCAGCATCGCCACCGCGGCGCGGCGCGCGCCTTCCGGAGACAGCACCTGCGGCTCGCGCTCGGCGAGCGCGCGGCGGATCGCGTCGACGGAGATCATCGCGGCCGAGGATAGCCGCACCGCGTGGACCGACCTCGCCGACGCCGGCGGCTGCTAACGTTGGCGCCGATGGATCCGCTCGCTCCCCCCGAGCGCACGACGCGGCAGCTGCTCGACCTCGCGCGCCGCGACCAGGCCGCCGCCGAGCGCGCGATCGCCGGGCTCTCGCCCGAGGAGCAGCTCGCGCTGGTCTGCGACGCTCCGCTCTCCGAGCGCGGGCGCATGCTCGGCCTCGTGCCGAAGCCCGAGGAGCTCGTGCCGGCGCTGCCGCCGGCGGAGCTCTGCTTCACGGTGAAGGCGATCGGCCTCGCCGACGCGGCGTGGGTGCTCGAGTACGCGACACGAGAGCAGTGCGTCGCCGCGCTCGACCTCGACGCGTGGCGCGGCACCGAGCTCGATCCCGACGCCGCGAACGAGTGGCTCCAGGCCGTCGCGCGCACGTCGCCCGAGGCGCGCGTGCGCGCCGTGC
>CAZQYK010000652.1:0-11085 GCA_964597285.1 uncultured Spirochaetales bacterium | reverse complement strand
TCGCTCGAGAGCCCCTCGCGCAGCCACGCCCCGATCACGTCGGCCGCCGGGCCCGGCTGCGACAGCGTGCGCTCGGAGAGCTCGAGCCACTCGTCGATCACGCTCTCGTTGAGCCCGATCAGCAGCGCCTGCTTGGTCGGGAAGTGCAGGTAGAGCCCGGAGCGCGACACGCCGGCCCGCTCGGCGACGGCGACCATCCGCGTGCGGTGGTAGCCGTCCTTCGCGAAGCACTCGGCCGCGGCGGCGAGGATGCGCTCGCGCGTCGGGGCGTCGGGGGTGTCGCCCATTGCGGACCCAGCATAGACAGAACCGGCCGAAAGTGCCCAGCCGGCCGGCCGGCGCCCTGGCGGGGAATCCCCGCAGGCCCCCGTCTCGATCGGGTGCGCCACCTCGGGCGCACCCGGTGCCTTCGCGGGGAACCGGCCGCCGGGGTGTGAACTACCTAACACCCGCGACCGATATCCTCCGCGCAGCTCATGCCACGGACCCGATTCTGTGTTATTCGCTGTCACAGAGCGCGGCGGCGTATACGGCTCGATCTCGAGCGCCCCGCGTGAGTCCGTACGCCGGCTCACCTGCGGGGTGCTGCGCTCCCCGTCGTCGACGGTCAGGCCGGCGGCGGGGAGCGCTCTCCGCCCTCCGCCGGCGTCCGAGCGGCTCCCTCAGCCGATCCCGCGGGCGCTGAAGATCGGCAGGTCGAGCGTCGAGACGACGCCCGGCGCGTGCGCGCACACCGTCGGGATCGCGTTCACGACGCGCATCGCGGTGCCGAGGATCCCGGCCGTGTTGTGGTCGCCGTCCTCGCCCACGGGCTCGATCTCGCAGCGCAGCGACGGCGAGCCCACGACCTCGATCTTGTAGCCGGAGTGCTTGTCGCCGGAGAGGCGGTCCCACTGGGGGCCGACGTCCTGGCGGAGCCGGTTCACGTGCGCGGCGACGAGCGCCGGGCGGCCGTTCACGATCCCCTGCACCTCGAAGCGGACCCCCGCGCAGGTGCCCTTCTCGATCTTTCCCATTCGGGTATCGAACGACTCCGGCGCCGGCAGCCGCTCGTGCTCCTCGCGGATCTCGTCGAGCTGCACGCCGAGCGCGTCGGCGAGCATCAGCACCATGCAGCCCCAGCCGCCCTTGAGCATGCCGGGCCGGAGCAGCGGCGCGTCGTAGTCGAGGGGGCGCCCGTAGCCGAAGAACACGCCGGTGAAGCCGGGGTCCTCGTAGGTCGAGTAGTCCATGCACTCGGTGACCCGGATCGAGTCGACGCGCTCGCAGGTGCTCGCCAGCGCGAGCGGGATGACGTCACCCGACCAGCCGGGGTCGAAGCCCGAGGTGTAGAACGTGACGCCGCCTTCCTCGCAGGCCTTCTGGAGCGCGTCGCGCAGCTTCGGCGAGAAGGCCGGGTAGCACAGCGACACGAGCGAGGTGTTCACGACGTTCTTCCCGGAGCGCAGGATGCGCGTCAGGTCGCCGATCGTCTCGCGGATCCGCGTCTCGCCCTGCGCCATGTAGCAGACGCAGTCGGCGTCGAGCGCGAGCAGCGCGTCGACGTCGTCGGTCGCCCGCACGCCGGTGGGCCGCTCGAGCCCGCACAGCTCGGCCGCGTCGCGCCCGACCTTGTCCGGCGCGTGGGCGTGCAGACCGACGAGCTCGAGGTCCGGGTGGCGCACGATGCCGCGCACCGCGTTGCGGCCGGCGTTGCCGGTGGACCACTGGATCACGCGCAGCGGACGTCGGGGCTCGGTCATCAGGGGGCTCCTGTTCCGGCGGGGGGTGGCGCAGTATATCAGGACGGCGCGTCGCGCTCGGGCTTCCAGCGCACGAGCAGCGCCGGCAGCACGACGAGGTTGCAGACGACCGTCAGCACCATCCCGATCGAGAGCAGGATCCCGAGGCCGGACATCCCGACGTGCGACGAGAGCCCCAGGCTCCCGAAGCTCACGAGCGTCGTCAGCGCGCTGTAGAAGACCGCCTGCGCGGTCGTCGTGCCGAGCACCTCCTCGCCGGGCTTCAGCTCGCGCGCGCGGTGCACCAGGTGGATACCGCTGTCGACGCCGATGCCGAACATCAGCGGCAGCACGATCACGTTGACGAAGTTGAACGCGATGCCGAGCAGCCCCATCGCCGCCACCGAGAGCACCGCGGCGAGCAGCAGCGGCGCGAGCACGAGCAGCGTCTCGGTGACGCGCCGCCACAGCCACAGCAGCAGCAGCGTGATCAGCGCGAACGCCGACAGCAGCGCCTGCACGAAGGAGCGCTTCGTCGCCTCCTCGAAGGCGATCAGGTTGTACGCGATGCCGCTCGCGCTCGGCGCCACCTCGGCGACCGCGGCGGTGAACTCGCGCAGCCGCTCCTCGCGCCGCAGGTTGTGGCGCGGGAAGATCTGCACGCGCGCGCGCCCGTCGGGGGCGACCATGCGCTCGACGATCTCGGGCGGCAGCGTCTCGAGCGTGACGTCGCCGGCGTCGAGCGACTCGCGCAGCCGCGGCATCTGCTGCGCGAAGTTCGCGAGCAGGAGCTCCTCGAGGCGGGCGAGCGCGGACGCCGGGTCCTCGTCGCGGTCGACGCGCTCGAGGAAGCGGCCGAGGTGGTCGCGCAGCTGGCGCATGCTGCGGCCGAGCGTCGGCGGCGTGCCGTCGGCGGCGGGCTCGGACAGGTACTCGTGCAGCTCGCGCAGCGCGCGCACCTGCTCGGCGACCGGCGGCGGTTCGGCCGGCTCGGCCTCGGCGACCGGCGCTTCGAGCAAGAAGGACAGGTCGGCGAGGATCTCGACCTTCTCCTCCTGCTCCGTCGGCACGTAGTCGGCGAGCGTGATCGCGCGCGTCACCGGCTCGAGCTCGGTCAGCCGGCGGGCGAGATCGCGCGCGGCGTCGAGGTCCGGCGCGACCGCGTCGACGTACCACGGCGACGCCTGGCCCGAGTCGGCGAGCAGGTCGTTCATCGCCTGCACCGACTCGGTGCCCGGGTCGCGCATGTCGACGACGTTCGGGTCGAAGCGCGCCAGCGGCAGCGCCGCGAGGCCGGCGAGCAGCGCGCACACCGCCGCCCAGCGCACCGGGCGCGCGTGCTGCTCGACGGCGTGGCCGAGGCTCGCCTCGAAGCGCAGCTCGCGGTCGGCCGGCTGCTCGCCGCGCATCGCGAGCCACGACGAAAGCAGCGCCGGGAAGAAGGTGAGGGTCAGGAACAGGATCGCGATCATGCTCGAGCCCGCGATCAGGCCGAGCTCGGCGACGCCGACGTAGTCGGTCGGCACGAAGACGAAGAAGCCGATCGCGGTCGTGAAGGTGCAGAGCACGAGCGCGCTGCCGATGTCCTCGGCGGCGCCGCGCAGCGCGTCGGCGTGCGGCCGGCCCTCGCGCAGCAGCCGCGCGTAGCGCATGCCGAGATGGATGCCGAAGTCGACGCCGAGGCCGATGAAGAGGATGGCGACCGAGAGCGACACGACCGTCAGGTGGCCGATCGCCGCCGCGGCGATCGCCGCCGCCCAGACGAGGCCGAGCAGCAGCGTCGCGATCGCCGCCGCGACCAGCCGCCACGCGCCGAGCGCGAGGTAGAGGATCCCGGCGACGAGGAAGAAGCAGAACACGCCGCCGGCGCCGATGTCCCACGCGATGCCGAGCATCTCCTCGTAGTTCAGCGCGGGGTTCCCCGTGACCCGCACCTGCACGCCGCGCTCCGGCTCGAGGTCGAGCACGCGCGCCTCGTCGTGGATGCGCCCGACCGCGCGCGCCGCCGCGACCGGGCTCGAGAAGTCGAGCGCCGGATGCACGACCACGACCTGCCGCCGCGTCGCGTCGAGCGACGAGCCGCGCAGCATCACCTCCTCCCACGACACGGCGACCGGGAACTCGGTGTAGACGTCGACGGTGGCCTGCGACACGCGGTCGAGCACGAGCGGCCAGTCGGCCGCGGCGGCGCCGCCGTTCGTGCTCGCCTCCTCGAGCCCGCGCAGCACGAGCTTCGACAGGCTCGCGATCGACGGGTCGCGCTCGAGCGTCGCGAGGATCGGCTGGAGCGTCGCGAGCCGGTCGGAGAACTCCTCGAGATCGGCGACGTCGCGGTAGAGCAGGCCGTGGCGTCGGAAGAAGTCGCCGCCGCCCGGCAGGTAGACGTCCTCGAAGAGCTCGGGGCTCTCGCGCAGCCGCTCGACGAGCGCGTCGGTGGCCTCGCGCAGGAGCTCGGGCGTCTGCGCGTCGACGACGACGAAGAGCGCGTTCTCGAGGTTCGGGAAGATCGACGCGAACACCGCGTGGTTGCGGCGCGCCGGGATGTCCTCGGAGAGCAGCGCGAGGTTGTCGGAGTTGATGCGCAGGCTCAGCGCCGCATAGACGCCGAGCGCGAGCGTCACCGCGAGGCAGGCGACGGCCACCGCGCCGGCGCGCCGGCGCACGCCGTCGACCCAGCGCCCGAGCCGCGCCGAGAGCCAGCCGTCGAGTCGGCTCATCATCGGCTGATCTGGGCCTCGCTCCTCCCGGCGCGGCCCGTCCGGCCGCGCGGTGGCGGAGGTTCTACCATCGAACGAGCACTTCGGCGAGTCCGCTGCGCGCTCAAGCGGGGGCGGCGTCGGGTCGAAGCGCGTTCTGCTAGGCGGCAGCCGCCGCGCCGCCCACCGGAGGTACCATGCCGCGTCGAATCCTCGCAGCGCTCGGTGCGATCGCGCTCGTCCTCGGCTGTGGCGGCGGCGGCGGGGGCAGCAAGGGCGGCTCGCGCTTCATCCTCACCGCCGACGAGTCCGGTCTGCGCATCTCGTTCTTCTCGATCGGCGCCGACGGCGACGTCGCGCCGGTGGCGACCCCCGAGGGCGCGAACACGACGCTCAGCGAGCCGCGCGGCCTCGCGGTCGACGACGGAGCCGGCGAGATCTTCACGAGCGACTTCGACGACGACGTGATCCTCGTCTTCGACCAGACCGACACCGGCAACGCCGCGCCGCTGCGCTCGATCAGCGGCGGCGCGACCGGCATCGACGGCCCGGTGCACCTCGAGGTCGACGCCGAGAACGACGAGCTGATCGTCGCGAACCAGGACGCGCAGACCGTCGCGGTGTTCGGGCTCGGCGACTCGGGCGACGTCGCGCCGCTGCGCGAGATCGGCGGCGCCACCACCGGCCTCGGCGCCGTGCAGGGGGTCGCGCTCGACCGGCCCACCGACGACCTCTTCGTCGCCGGCCGCGACCAGGACGAGGTCTTCGTCTTCGCCGCGACCGACGACGGCGACGTTGCGCCGCTGCGCACGATCACAGGCCCCGCGACCGGGCTCGACGAGCCGGCCGGCGTCGCCGTCGACGAGGCGCACGGCGAGCTCTTCGTCGCGAACGCCGGCGCGGCGAGCATCGGCGTGTTCGCGGTCGACGACTCGGGCGACGTCGCGCCGCTGCGCGAGATCGCCGGCGGCGCGACCGGGCTCGTCGAGCCGGTCGACGTCGCCTACGACCCCGACCGCGACATCCTGATCGTCGCCGACCTCTCGGGCGCCGTGCTCGTCTTCGACGCCGCCGACGACGGCAACGCGGCGCCGCTGCGCACGCTCACCGGCGCCGCGACCGAGCTCGTCGCGACGAGCGCCGTCGCGGTCACGGACTGAGGGACGCAGTGCCCGGGCCGGCTACGGCCCGTGCTCCGCGAAGACCTCCACGCCGGACTCGCCGAACGAGAGCACCTGGTAGCGCTCGGGGTTCGGACCCTCCATGCCGGGCGAGCCGATCGGCATTCCGGGCACCGCGAGGCCGGCGACGTCGGGGCGCTCGTCGAGCAGGCGGCGCACGTCGGCGGCCGGCACGTGACCCTCGACGACGTAGCCGCCGACGAAGGCGGTGTGACAGGCGGCGAGCGCCGGCGGCAGCCCGTTCTCCGTCTTGATCGGACCGACGTCGGCGACGTCGGTCGCGCGCACGCGGAAGCCCTCGGCGCGCAGGTGGTCGATCCACTTGTCGCAGCAGCCGCAGGTCGGCGACTTGTAGACCTGCACCTCCGGCGGCTCGGCCGCGAGCGGCGGCGCGAGCGCGAACGCGAGCAGCGCGGCGCAGAGCGCGAGACGACGGGACATCGGGCGACCTCCTCGGTGGGGTGCGCGGAGGCTAGCGAAGCGGAGCGGCTCGGGGACGGGGCCGTCGCGCCCGGGGTTTCGGGGCTGCGTCGAGAACGCTCGCCCGAGGCCGTGCCGGGGCTCTTGAAGAGGCCTTCGAGGGGGTGGGGTGCCGCGTCCGCCGTGCCGGAAAGCCCCTCGAGGTCGCGCGATGCGCCGGATCGGGGTCGGGTTGCCGTCGGAAAAATGGTCGGATCCCTTCTTCGACGGCGCGCGTGCTACACCGCCACCTCCAGCACCAGGCCCGACAGGCCTCGGACGTTGCTCGAGTGCATGCGGACGATGCCGTCGGGGGCGATCTCGTAGCGCGGGAAGCGCGCGAGCAGCTCCTCGATCGCGACGCGCGACTCGAGACGCGCGAGCGACGCGCCGAGGCAGAGGTGCCGCCCGTAGCCGAGGCCCAGGTGCACGTCGATCTCGCGGCGCACGTCGATGCGGTCGGGATCGGGGAACTTGCGCTCGTCGCGCCCGGTCGCGCCGTTGATCAGCAGCACCCGCGAGTGCTTCGGCACCGTCACGCCGTGCAGCGTCACGTCGCGCGTCGTCACGCGGCCCTGGTACTGCGACGGCGGGTCGTAGCGCAGCAGCTCCTCGACCGCGTTGCGCGCGAGCGCCGGCTCGTGCAGCAGGACTTCGCGCTGCTCCGGGTTGCGCCACAGCTCGAGGTAGACCGTCGCGAGGAACTTCGTCACCGTCTCGTTGCCGGCCGTCGCGAGCAGCATCAGGAACTGGCGGATGTCCGCGTCCGACAGGCGCGAGACGGCGCCGTCCTCGTCCTCCCACTCGACGCGGGTCAGCAGCGTCATCATGTCGTCGCGCGGACGCGCGCGGCGCTCGGCGACCTGCTCGTCGAAGTACGCGAGCACCTTCTGCTGCGCGTCGATCGCGTCGGGCCGCGGCAGCGGGTTGCCCGGGTCGCGGTGCAGCATCGCGTTCGAGCTCTCCTGCACCCAGCGGCGGTCGGCGTCGGGAATGCCGAGCAGCGAGCTGATCACGTCCATCGGGAGCCGCGCGGTGAACTCGGCGACGACGTCGAAGCGCTCGCGGCCGACGAGGGCGTCGAGATGGGCGGCGGCGATCGCGCGGATGCGCGGCTCGAGCTCGGCGATGCGCCGCGGCGTGAACGCCTTGCTGACGAGCCCGCGGTAGCGGTTGTGCGCCGGCGGGTCCATCCAGATCATCAGCCCGGTATCCGGGTGGGGCCCGTCCATGAACTCGAGGCTCGTCGACCAGGTCGAGGTGTAGGCGTCGCGGTCGACGAAGGCCGCGAGGTTGTCCTCGAAACGCGTCAGCGCGTAGAAGTCGAGCTCTTCGTTGCGGTAGACCGGCGCCTCGTCGCGCATCCGGCGGTAGACCGGATACGGGTCCTCGTCGATCTCGTAGGAGTACGGGTCGTAGACGAGCTCGGGCTCGGCCACGCGCGCCCTCAGGAGCCCTGGGGGCTCACCCCGATCACCTTCGTCTCGAGGTACTCCTCGAAGCCGAGCTCGCCGTTCTCGCGCCCGAGGCCGCTCTGCTTGTAGCCGCCGAAGGGCGAGTCGACGTTGAACCACATGTTGCCGTTGACGCTCAGCGTGCCGGTCCGGATGCGGCGCGCCACCGCGAGCGCGCGCTCCTCGCTGGCCGAGCTCACCGCGCCGGAGAGCCCGTACACCGAGTGGTTCGCGATGCGCACCGCGTCGTCGTCGTCCTCGTACGGGATCACGCACAGCACCGGCCCGAAGATCTCCTCCTGCGCGATCGTCGCGTCGGGGTCGACGTCGGCGAAGAGCGTCGGCTCGACGTAGAAGCCCTTCTCGAGGTGCTTCGGCGCGCCGCCGCCGACGACGAGGCGTGCTCCCTCCTTGCGGCCCTTCTCGATGTACGAGAGCACGCGCTCCTGCTGGCGCCGGCTGACCTGCGGCCCCTGGAGGTTGGCCGGGTTCGTCGGGTCGCCGTAGCTCCAGCCCTCGAAGCCCTTCTGGACGATCGCGAGCCCCTCTTCGTAGCGCGAGCGCGGCAGCAGCAGCCGCGTCGTGATCGCGCAGCCCTGCCCGCCGTGAACGCAGGTCATCGCGGCGAAGGGCAGCGTCGCGGCGAAGTCGGCGTCGTCGAGCACGACGTTCGCCGACTTCCCGCCGAGCTCGAGGAAGACCTTCTTCAGCGTCGGCGACGCGCACTCCATGATGCGGCGGCCGGTCGCGGTCGAGCCGGTGAAGGTCACGAGGTCGACGCGCGGGTCGCTCGAGAGGATCTCGCCGGTCAGGTGGTCGGACGACGCGACGATGTTGACGACGCCGGCCGGGATGTCGGTGCGCTCGGCGACGATCTTGCCGAGGTGGGTCGCCGACCACGGCGTGTCCGGCGCCGGCTTCAGCACGATCGTGCAGCCCGACGCGAGCGCCGGCCCGAGCTTCGCGACGTTCAGGTAGACCGGCACGTTCCACGGCGTGATCGCGCCGACGACGCCGACCGGCTCGCGCCGCAGCAGGCGGCCCCCCGAGCGGCCCATGAACTTCACGTCCGACATGCGGCGCTCGTAGTCGTACGACGACGCCTTGTCGGCCCAGTAGGCCATCATCTCGATCGGATCGTCGATGTGCATGAAGCCGGTCAGCGTCACTGGCGCGCCGGCCTCGGCGACGACGATCGCGCGCAGCTGCTCCTTCTCGGCGACGAGCCCCTCGTAGAGCTGGCGCACACACTTCGCGCGGAACGCGGCGTCGTTCGCCCAGTCGCTCTCGTCGAAGGTGCGCCGCGCCGCGGCGACCGCCCGCAGCATGTCGTCCTTCGTGCCGTCGGCGGTCGTCCCGATCACCTCTTCGGTGGCCGGGTTCACGTTCTCGAAGGTGTTGCCGTTGCTCGCCGCGGCGAGCTGGCCGTCGATCAGGTTGCGGGTCTCGGGGGCGAGCGGAACGAGTGCCATCGTCGGGGCTCCTTGGCGCCCGGATCAGGGACGCGAGATCTGGCCGCCGTCCACGTTCAGGACCTGTCCGGTGATCCACGCGGCGGCGTCGGAGAGCAGGAAGAGACAGGCCTGCAGCATGTCCTCGGGCCGGCCGAGGCGCGAGAGCGGGAGCTGCGCGACGAGCTGGTCGGCGAAGTCGCCGGCAGTGTCGTGCAGCGCCTGCGTGTCGGTCGGGCCCGGCGCGATCGCGTTGACGCGCACGCCCATCGGACCGAGCTCCTTCGCGAGGCACTGCGTCAGGCCGTTGACCCCGAGCTTCGCGAGCCCGTAGAAGCCGACGCCCATCCACGCGGCGGTCGACGACTGGTTCACGACGGCGCCGCCGCCGCGCTCGCGCATCGAGCGGAAGCAGGCGCGCGTGCACAGCAGCGCTCCGTGCAGGTTCACGTCCATGAAGCGCCGATAGTAGTCCCAGTCGACCCGGAGCAGCGAGTCGAGCTTCATGTCGCCGAAGATCGCCGCGTTGTTGACGAGGAAGTCGACGCCGCCGAAGTGCGCGGCGGCGCGCTCGGCCATCGCGCGGGTCGCCTCCGGCGAGCCGACGTCGACCTCGACGGCGAGCGCCTCGCCGCCGGCCGCGCGGATCTCCTCGGCGACGCGCTCGCCGGACTCCTTGCGGATCTCGGCGACGACGACGCGCGCGCCCTGCTCGGCGAGCCCCTTCGCGTAGCGCTCGCCGATGCCGCCGCCCGCGCCGGTCACGATCGCGACCCTGCCGTCGATGCCGTCGAATCGCACGGCCGGCCACGGTACCCGATTTACATAACGGGTGCAATGTAATGTGATGGACCGCCGGTGGCGAAGCCCGGCCGGTGCGAGGTGGGCGGCACTTGATACGCTGCGGCCGACGGATGGCCCGCCGGTTCCTCACAGCGGTCGGCGCGCTCGCGTGCCTCGCGAGCGCCGCGCTCGGCTGCGGCGGCCCGCCGCCGCGGCCGCACCTGGTGCTCGTCACGTCGGACACGCTGCGCGCCGACCACCTGTCGTCGCACGGCTACCCGCGCGAGACGACGCCGAATCTCGACCGCTTCGCGGCGCGCAGCTGGCACTTCCGCGCCGCGGTCACGCCGATCCCGAAGACCGGGCCCGCGTTCGCGTCGCTCTTCAGCGGCCGCCACCCGCAGGAGCACGGCGTGCGCACGAACTTCGCCGCGATCCCCGACGGGCTGCCGCTGCTCGCCGAGCTGCTCGCGGCGCGCGGCTGGCGCACCGCGGCCTTCGTCGGCAACCCGGTGCTCGGCGCGACGCGAGGCTACGCGCGCGGCTTCGAGACCTGGGAGCACGGCCACCTCGAGGACACGCGCGCACTGACCGAGGCCTTCCTGGCCCGGGCGCGCGAGCCGTGGGAGCGGCCGACCTTCGTCTGGATCCACTATCTCGACCCGCACGGGCCCTACGCGCCGCCGGCCGAGCTCGCCGAGCCCTTCCTCGCCGACGCGTGGTCGCGCTCCGACGCGCGCGCGCCGCTCGACCTCGACGGACCCGGCGTGCGCGGTGCGCCGCCGAGCAAGGTGCTCGGCGCGGTGCCGGAGTATCAGCAGATCCCCGGCGAGGACCGCGTCGCCGCCTACGTCGCGCGCTACGACGCCGAGATCCGCGGCGTCGACGCGGCCTTCGGCGAGATCGCCGGGTTCCTCGAGGCGCGCGGCCTGTGGGACGCGAGCGTCGTCGCGTTCACGTCGGACCACGGCGAGAGCCTCGGCGAGCACGACCTGTGGTTCGAGCACGGCTGGTACGCGTACGACACGACGCTGCGCGTGCCGCTGATGCTCAAGCTCCCGGGCCAGCGCGACGGGCGCGAGGCCGCGGGGCCCGCGTCGCTGCTCGACCTGCTGCCGACGCTGTGCGCTCGGCTCGGCGTCGCGCCGCCGGCGGCGCTCGCCGGCTCCGACCTGCTCGCGTCGCCGGCCGAGCGGCCGCCGCTCGTCGTCGAGAGCTCCGACGCCTATCCCGAGAAGTGGCACGGCCTGCGCGGCGAGCGCTGGAAGCTGCTCGTGCGCGAAGGAGACGGGGCCGCCGAGCTCTACGACCTCGAGCGCGACCCCGCCGAGACGCGCGAC
>CAZQYK010000651.1:0-3205 GCA_964597285.1 uncultured Spirochaetales bacterium | reverse complement strand
CCTTCTTCGGCGCCGAGACCTTGATGCCGCGCACGAAGTCGTGGCGGCTCATCGCCTTCACCTGCCGCGTGCGGATGTGGGGCACGCGCGGGTCGACCGCGATGTCCGCGTTGTCGTAGAGGTACACCGGGATGCGACGAGCGCGCGCGTCGAGCAGGTCGGCGACGTCGCGCGCGACGAAGCGCACCGGATCGTCGACGCCCTCGATCGAGAGCGGAGCGAGCACGGCGGCGTCGGCGCCGTGCGCGATCGCGAAGTCGAGGTTCGCGAGCGTCTCGCGCGGCGTGTGTGCGGTGACGCCGGCCCAGGCCTCGACCGGCCTCTGCGTGCGCGCGAGCGTGGCGTTGCACTTCGCCACCTCTTCGGCGCACACCTGGACGACGCGCTGGCGCAGGTCGTTGTCGATGCGGTCCCACTCGCCGGTCGTTCCGGCCGCGAACACGATGTCGGCGCCGGTGCCGCCCTGCACGACGTAGCGCACCAGGGCGCGCTGGTCGTCCTCGGCCAGCTCGCCGCCGCCGTCGAGCGCCGTCACGACCGGCACCGACAGTCCCGGCCGGGGCCGCGCCTCCTCTACCGACCGCATGCCGCAAGCATACCGTCATGCGGGTCCGGCAACGATCGCCGGTCGCCGGCCGACCGTCTCCGCGGCGCCCGGAACCCCGCCCGCGCAAGCCGGCCGCAGGCCGGCGCGCAGTGAGCCGCAGGCGAACGAAGTCGAATCAGATGGTCTCGAAGAAGTAGGTCATCCGCACCCCGAGCGCGCTCGCGAGCTTGTAGAGCGTCGACATCGACGCGGCGGACTTGCCGAGCTCGATCTGCGAGATCAGGCTGACCGAGAGCCCGGTGCGGTTCGCGAGCTGCTTCAGCGTCAGCTTCGCGGCCGAGCGCTTCTCGCGCAGCCGCGCGCCGACGATCTGGTTGAGCCGCGTCTCGACGTCGACGAGCAGCCCCTTCTCGCGGATCGCCTCGTCGATCACGTGCCGCAGCTCGACGAACTCGATCGGCTTCTGGAGGTAGTCGAAGGCGTCCTGCTTCAGCGCGCGCACCGCGACGTCCACGGTCGGCATCGCGGTCATCGCGATCACGCACAGGTCCGAGTCGGCCGCGCGGATGCGCCGCAGCATCTCGAGCGCCGGGTCGGCCGGCGGCGAGACGTCGAGGATCACCATCTGGAAGCTGCCGTGCTTGATCTCGCCGATCACCGCGTCGGGGTTCGTGTTCGCCTGCACGCGGTAGCCCTGCTCGCTGAGCCAGTCCTTCAGGTCGAGGACGGTGCCCTCGTCCGGGTCGACCACGAGCACGTTGAGGCGGTTCTTCTCGGCCATTCCGACTCCTCCCTCGGCCCTCTCCGGGGTGTAGGGCGGCACCCGAAGCCCCCTGGACTCCAGGGGTTCGGGCCCGTCCCGCGTTGTACCCGCTCTTTCGGTATTGGTGGCCCGTTGCTGTAGGCCTGAATTGCGCGGACGCGGAAAAAGTCCGGTCAGCGAGCAGCGGGCGCGGCGGTCAGCCAGTCGGCCTGGAAGAGCGCGGCGGGGGCCTCGGCGCGGGCCGCGCCGGTGATCTCGAGCCGCGCGCGCAGGCCACCCGGCGTCTGGAGCTCGATCCAGCGCGGCAGCCGCAGCGCGCCGAAGGCCTGGAGCGGGCCGAAGCGGTACTCGACGCCGTCGGCGCGCACGATCCGCAGCGGCTCGAAGCTCTGCGCGTCGACCCACAGCGACGCCAGCGGCAGCTCGGGCCCGGGGCCGGCGCCGACGCGGCGCCCGCCGAGCACGTAGCAGTCGTGGTCGCCGAGGCGGCCGAATACGACCTCGTCGGCGGCGACGCCGAAGCTCGCGAGCGCGGCCGAGAGCGCCTCGCCCGAGCCGGCCTGGAGCAGGAAGACCGGCGGCAGGAAGGGGTGGGGGTCGTCGAGCAGCTCGCCGTCGCGGCTCGCCTGATAGGCGTCGCTCTGGAGCAGGTGGCGCTCGACGAAGCCCCACTGGCTGCGCAGCTCGAGGCGCGCGAGGCCCGACGGGTGCGCCGCGAGCTCGCCCTGCGCCGACGGCGCGGCGTCGCCGACGCGCAGCGACACCTGGAGGAGCAGCGGCGCGCCGCGGCCGGAGCCCTGGTTCGCGTCGGACACCGCGCGCGCGATCTTGCGCGGCGCCGGGATCGCCGCCGCGGCCGGCGCCGCGAGCGCGAGCGCGAGCGCGGCCCCGACCCAAGCGTGCGCGAGGCGGCGGACGCGCGCGACGCGGCGCTCGTTCATCGCGCGCCCGCGAGCGCGCTGCGCCCGGCGTACACCGCGCGGTCGCCGAGCTCGGCCTCGATCGCGAGCAGCCGGTTGTACTTCGCGACGCGGTCCGAGCGCGAGAGCGACCCGGTCTTGATCTGGCCGCAGCCGGTGCCGACCGCGAGGTCGGCGATCGTCGTGTCCTCGGTCTCGCCGGAGCGGTGCGACACGACCGCCGCATAGCCCGCCTCGCGCGCGATCCGCATCGCCTCGAGCGTCTCGCTGAGCGTCCCGATCTGGTTCACCTTGACGAGGATCGCGTTCGCGACGCCCTGCTCGACGCCCTGCCGGAGGATCTTCGGGTTCGTCACGAACAGGTCGTCGCCGACGAGCTGCGTGCGCGCGCCGAGGCGCTCGGTGAGCGTCTTCCACCCGGACCAGTCGGACTCGTCGAGGCCGTCCTCGATCGACACGATCGGGTAGCGCGCGACCCACTCCTCCCAGAAGGCGATCATGCCGTCGGGATCGTGCGTCGCGCCCTCGCCCTCGAGCACGTACTTGCCGCCGCGGTGGAACTCGCTCGACGCCGGGTCGAGCGCGATCGCGACGTCGTCGCCGGGCCGGTAGCCGGCCGACTCGATCGCCGCGAGCACGAGCTCGATCGCCTCGCGGTTGCTCGACAGGTTCGGCGCGAAGCCGCCCTCGTCGCCGACCGCGGTCGAATGGCCCTGGTCGGCGAGCAGCGACTTGAGCTCGTGGAACACCTCGGCGCCCCAGCGCAGCGCCTCGGAGAAGCTCGGCGCGCCGAGCGGGAAGATCATGAACTCCTGGAGGTCGACCGTGTTGTCGGCGTGCGCGCCGCCGTTGAGCACGTTCATCATCGGCGCCGGCAGCACGCGCGCGTCGGGGTCGTCGATGCGGTAGAGCGGCAGGCCCGCCGCGGCGGCGGCCGCGCGCGCGGGCGGGTGCGACACGCCGAGCAGCGCGTTC
>CAZQYK010000650.1:0-3599 GCA_964597285.1 uncultured Spirochaetales bacterium | reverse complement strand
GACGCGGCCGTCGGCGACCAGGCGGGTCAGCGCGACGCGCACGCTGCCCTCGGCGATCCCGAAGAGCTCCGCGGCCGCGACGAGCGCCGCGACCGGCATGCTGCCGCGGCGCAGCGTCGACAGCAGGTCGAAGATCAGGCTGCGGGCGGTCGGGGCGGTCACGCCCAAACATTACAGATGTTGTCGGATCAGCGCAAGCTCTGTAATGAATCGACGGCCTCGCGCAGCTCGAGCACGCGCAGCTCGGCCGCGAGGGCGAGGGCGTCGGCGCCGCGCAGGAACGGGTCGCTCCGCAGCCGCCGCAGCAGCGCCATCCGCCGCGAGCGCGGGCTCCCGTCGTCGTGGGGCAGGGGGTCGCGCGATCCGGTCAGGTCGACTCGCAGCCAGCTCATGGCGGAGGAGTGCCCGGGACCCCCGCCGACGTGACGTCACCGGCGTCTCCGCCGGTGATGAAGACGCTTCGATAACAAGTACTTCCGCGCGAAGCTGCGACTCCGCTACCACTCCCCGGAGTTCGGCATCGACGCCCACGGCTCGGCGATCGGCAGCGGCGCGCCGCGCTGGAGCAGCTCGATCGAGATGCCGTCGGGCGAGCGCACGAAGGCCATCCGCCCGTCTCGCGGCGGCCGGCGGATCGTGACGCCGGCGTCCATCAGCCGCTGGCAGAGCGCGTAGACGTCGTCGACCTCGTAGGCCAGGTGGCCGAAGTTGCGGCCCCCGCCGAGCGGCTCCGGATCCCAGTTCCAGGTCAGCTCGACCTGGGCCGCGGAGTCGCCGGGGGCGGCGAGGAAGACCAGCGTGTAGCGGGCCGCCTCGACGTCCACCCGGCGCAGCTCCTCGAGGCCGAGCTGGTCGCGGTAGAACGCGAGCGACGCGTCGAGGTCGCCCACCCGGACCATCGTGTGGAGGTACTTCACTGGGTCGTGTAGGCGGTCTCGCTGTGCTCGGTGACGTCGAGACCGGCGAACTCGTCCTCGTCGCTGACGCGCAGGTTGCCGCCGAAGATCGGCTTCAGCACCGAGAGGATCACGACGGTGACCAGCGGCGCGTAGATCGCCGTGAAGCCGACGCTCGCGAGCTGCTTGACGACCTGGCCGCCCCAGCTCACTCCTTCGGGCAGCGCGAAGGGCGCGATGAACAGGCCGGTCGCGATCGCGCCCCACATGCCGCCGACGCCGTGGACGCCGAAGACGTCGAGCGAGTCGTCGTAGCCCATGCGCGGCTTGAGCACGGTGACGGCGCCGTAGCAGAAGGCCGCGCCGCCGAGGCCGACCCAGATCGCGCCGGCCGGCGTCACGAAGGCGCAGGCCGGGGTGATCGCGACCAGGCCCGCGACGGCCGCGGTCGCGCCGCCGAGCACCGTGGGCTTGCCGCGGTGCAGCCACTCGATCACCACCCACGCCAGCGTCGCGGTCGCGGTGGCGGTCTGGGTCGTGAGGAACGCGAGGCCGGCGGTGCCGTTGGCCGCGCCGGCGCTGCCCGCGTTGAATCCGAACCAGCCCACCCACAGCAGCGACGCGCCGATCACCGTCAGCGGCAGGCTGTGCGGCGGCATCGGCTCCTTGCCGTAGCCGCGGCGCGGCCCGAGCAGCAGCGCGGCCGCGAGCGCCGAGAACCCGCTCGACATGTGCACGACGAGACCGCCGGCGAAGTCGAGCGCGCCGAGCTGCGAGCCGATCCAGCCGCCGCCCCAGACCATGTGCGCGAGCGGGATGTAGACGAGGAAGACCCAGATCGCGATGAAGGCCAGGTACGGGCCGAAGCGCATCCGCTCGGCGAACGCGCCGAGCATCAGCGCCGGCGTGATGATCGCGAACATGCCCTGGAACATCACGAAGACGTACTCGGGGATCGTCCCCCACAGCGCGTCGGGGGTGACGTTCGAGAGCGCGATGCCCTTGCTGAGGTCGCCGATCACGGCGTTGCCTTCGCCGAAAGCGAGGCTGTAGCCCACCACCACCCAGAGCAGGCCGATCATCCCGGCCGAGATCAGGCACTGCATCAGCACCGACAGCACGTTCTTGCCGCGCACGAGGCCGCCGTAGAAGAGCGCGAGGCCGGGCAGCGTCATCAGCAGCACCAGCAGCGTGCTCGTCATCATCCACGCGGTGTCGCCGGCCGAGAGCTCGTCGGCCGAGGCCGAGCGGGCGGCGGTGAGCAGCGCGATCGCGGGGACGGCGCGAAGCCATCCGCGGCTCGAGGTCGGGTGAGGCTGGGGCACGCGGTTCTCCTCCGTGGGGTCCCGTCACGGACGGGATCGCGGAGGGCCGTAGCAAGGCCTGTACCACGATCGGCCCACCGGGGCGGCGCCATACGCGGCGCGCGCCCGATCGTTGGGCAGCCGCTGCCCAAGCGCTGAGCAGCCCGGGCGCGGCCGCGCGAACCCCGGGCGATTGGGCAGCGCGCCCCTAGTCCACCGTGACGACGCGGATCAGGTTCGTGCTGCCGGTCTCGCGGCTGCGGCCGGCCGTGACGACGCAGACGCTGCCGGGCTGCGCGAGGCCGAGCTCCTTCGCCTTGCGCAGCGCGAACGCGATCGCGTCGTCGTTCGTGCCGCTCGCGTCGCCCTCGTAGAGCAGGCCGGTCACGCCCCAGTTCATCGCGAACGCGCGCACCACCGCCGGCCACGCGCTGACGCCGAGGATCGGGCAGCGCGGCCGGTACTTCGAGATCGAGCGCGCGGTGCGGCCCGACTCGGTGAGCGCGATGATCGCCGCCGCCTGGAGGTGGTTCGCCATCGTGATCGCGGCCTGGCTCACCGCCTCGGTCACCTCGTGCGACGGGCCCGGGATGATGTGCTGGAGGTGGCCGTACTCGCGCAGGCCCCGCTCGGCCTCGAGCGCGAGCGCGGCCATCGTGCGCACCGCCTCGACCGGGTAGCTGCCGGCCGCGGTCTCGTTCGAGAGCATCACCGCCGAGGTGCCGTCGAGAATCGCGTTCGCGACGTCGCTGACCTCGGCGCGCGTCGGCAGCGGGCTGTTCTTCATCGAGTCGAGCATCTGGGTCGCCGTGATCACCGGCTTCCCGTTCATCACGGTCGTGCGGATGATCTTCTTCTGGGTCAGCGGCACCTCCTGCACCGGGATCTCGACCCCGAGGTCGCCGCGCGCCACCATCGTGCCGTCGGCCACCGCGACGATCTCGTCGAGGTTGCGCACGCCGATCGCCGCCTCGATCTTCGCGATCACCGGGATCCGCGCGCCGCGCTCCTCGAGCACGCGCCGGATCTCCAGCACGTCCTCGCCGCCGCGCACGAACGAGGCGGCGATGTAGTCGACCTCGTTCTCGACCGCGAAGAGCACGTCGGCGCGGTTCTCGGGGGTCATCGCCGGGATGCCGAGCGAGGCGCCGGGGAGGTTCACGCCCTTGCGGTCGGCGAGCTTGCCGCCGCGCGTGATGCGGCACTCGACTCCGTCGGTGCTGACGTGGTCGACCTCGAGCTCGATCACGCCGTCGTCGAGCAGCACCTTCGAGCCGGGCAGCACCTCGTCGCGCAGGCCCGGGTACGACACCGACACGCCGCGCGCGTCGCCGGGTCGCCCGTCGGTGTAGAGCGTGAAGCGCTCGCCGGTCGACAGCACCGCGAGCCCACCGGCGAC
>CAZQYK010000649.1:0-5210 GCA_964597285.1 uncultured Spirochaetales bacterium | reverse complement strand
GCGCGCGCGGCGCCGCGGCCGCTCGTCGCGATCGGCGGCATCGACGCGGCGCGCGCCGCGGCGGTGCGGCGCGCCGGCGCCGCCGGCTTCGCGGTGATCGGCGCGATCGCCGACGCCGACGCGCCCGAGGCCGCGGCCCGCGCGCTCGTGCGCGCGTGGCGGGACGCTGCGTGAGCGACCTCTCGGCGCGCGCCGTGTCGGCGCTCGGCTTCGTCTGCTTCCTCGGCGTCGCGTGGGCGCTGTCGGAGCGGCGCGGCGAGATCGCGTGGCGCACCGCGGCGTGGGCCGTCGGGCTCCAGCTCGCGCTGGGCCTGCTGCTGCTGAAGACGCCCGTCGGCGACGCGTTCTTCGCGGCGATGAACGCGCTCGTCGGAGCGCTGATGTCGTACACCGACGCCGGCGCGCGCTTCGTGTTCGGCGCGCTCGTCGACACCGGCTTCTCGTTCGCGCTGAACGTGCTGCCGATCATCGTCTTCATGGGCAGCCTGTTCGCGGTGCTCTACCACCTCGGCCTGCTGCAGCGCGTGGTGCAGGCGCTCGCCGCGGCGCTCGCGCGTCGCATGGGGCTCTCGGGTGCCGAAAGCCTCGCCGCGGTCTCGAACCTCTTCATGGGCATGGTCGAGTCGGCGCTGATCGTGCGCCCCTACCTCGAGCGCATGACGCGCTCGGAGCTCTTCGCGCTGATGACGCTCGGCATGGCGACGGTCGCCGGCTCGGTGATGCTGGCCTACGTCGGCATGCTCGGAGGCGGCGCCTACGCGGGCCACCTCGCGACCGCGAGCCTGCTGTCGGCGCCGGCCGGCCTCGGCGTCGCGAAGCTGATGGTCCCGGAGCGCGAGACGCCGGAGACGGCCGGCGGCGCGCGGGTCGCACTCGAGCGCGAGGCGGTCAACGCGATCGACGCGGCGGCGCAGGGAGCGATCGCCGGGCTGCGCCTCGCGGCCTACGTCGGCGCGCTGCTCGTCGCCTTCGTCGCGCTGATCGCGCTCGCGAACGGGCTGCTCGGGAGCGTCGGCGGCTGGCTCGGCGCGCCCGGGCTGACGCTCGAGGGCCTGCTCGGGGCGCTCTTTGCGCCGCTCGCGTGGCTGCTCGGCGTGCCGTGGGCCGACGCCGGGACGGTCGGCGCGATGCTCGGCGTCAAGACGGTGCTGAACGAGTTCCTCGCCTATCAGCAGCTCGCCGAGCAGATCGCGGCTGGCGGCCTCGCGCCGCGCTCGGCGGTGATCGCGTCGTACGCGCTGTGCGGCTTCGCGAACTTCGGCTCGCTCGCGATCCTGCTCGGGGGCATCGGCGGGCTCGCCCCGGGGCGGCGCGGCGAGGTCGCGCGGCTCGGGCTGCGCAGCATCGTCTCCGGGACCCTCGCGAGCTTCCTGACGGCGTGCGTCGCCGGAATGCTGCTATAGGTTCGGGCCGCGCGCGCCGAATCCGTGCGCGACGGCCCCCCGCCGGGAACCCGTGTTGAACAGCGCATCGGAAAGCAGACGACCGGGCGGATCGGGCGGACCGGGCGGGCTGGGCACCGATCGGCGCCGCGCCGCGCGCCGGCTCGCGCCGGCCGCCGCCGCGCTGGCGCTCGCCCTCGCGCTGCCGGCGGCCGCGCAGCAGCGGCTGCAGCAGAGCTACCCGGTCCGCGCGTTCGTGATCGAGTATCCGCTGCCGCACCCCGAGCAGCCGCCGGTCGAGGCGCTGCTCGCGATCGAGCTCGAGATGCGCGTGACCCGCGGCGGGCTGATGCAGCCGCACCCGGCGACCGAGAACCGCCGCTTCCGCCTCGGCCAGGTGCCGCCCGGCTCGCGCTTCTGGGAGAGCGGGCTCCAGTACGTGAGCCGGCGCATCATCGCCGAGCTCGAGGAGCGCGGCATCGCCGGCGTGATCGTCACGATCCCGGACCTCGAGGAGGGCACCGGCCGCGACCTGCGTCCGCCCGGCGAGGAGCGGCTTCGGCTGCGCGTGTGGCTCGGCCGCATCGAGTCGGTCGCGACCGTCGCCGACGGCGACCGCTTCGGCGGCCCGGCCGAGGAGCGCACGAACCGCCCCGAGCACCGCTTCGTGCGCGAGGGCTCGCCGATCGGCGGCGACGACGAGGGGCTGATCGACGCGCGCGCGATCGAGGACTACGCGAAGCGCCTGTCGCGCCATCCGGGGCGCCGCGTCGACGCGAAGCTGCGGCGCGGCGAGCTGCCGGGCACCGCGCGCCTCGAGTACCACGTCACCGAGCACCGGCCGTGGCACGTCTACGCGCAGCTCGCGAACAACGGCACCGAGGCGACGACGCGGCTACGCGAGCGCTTCGGCGTCGCCCACACCCAGATGACCGGCCGCGACGACGTGCTGCGCGTCGACTACGTGACCGGGAACTTCGACGACGTGCACGCGGTCTTCGGCTCGTACGAGGGCCCCGTGTGGCGCGTCGACCGGCTGCGCTGGCGGGTCTTCGGCCACTACAGCGAGTACGACGCCTCCGAGGTCGGCGTCACGCGCCTCGACTTCAGCGGCAGCGAGTGGGAGGGCGGCGGGCGCCTCACCGCGAACCTCTTCCAGCGCGGCGGCCTGTTCGTCGACGCCTACGGCGGCGCGAGCTGGCGCAACGTCGCGGTCGAGAACGAGCTGACGATCGGCGGCGAGGCCGACGAGGACTTCTTCCTGCCCGAGGTGGGCCTCGCGCTCGAGTGGCTCGGCGCGTGGTCGCAGGGCTCGCTCGAGGCCGGCGTGCTGTGGAACGTCGCCGAGATCGCCGACACCGGCGGCTCGCCGACGACGCCCGGCGGCTCGGCCGACGAGCTGTCGCTGCTCGGCCGCGAGGATCCGTCGCGCAACTTCGAGCTGCTGCGCTGGGACGGGCGGCTCTCGTTCTACCTCGAGCCGATCGTGCTGTGGCGGCGCGGCTGGGGCGACCCCGGCACGCCGTCGCGGTCGACCCTCGCGCACGAGGTCGTGCTCGGGACGCGCGGGCAGTGGGCCTGGGACGACCGGCTCGTGCCGCAGTTCCAGCAGGTCGCGACCGGCCTGTACACGGTGCGCGGCTACGAGCAGTCGGCGGTCGCGGCCGACACCGCCGCGATCGGATCGGCCGAGTACCGGCTGCACCTGGCGCGGCTGCTCGACCCCGGCGCGCAGGAGGTCGAGCTGCCGCTGGTGGGCCCGGTGCAGCTGCGCCCGCGCACCGTGTTCGGGCGCGCCGACTGGGACCTCGTGCTGATCGGATTCGTCGACGCCGGCCTGACCTGGGACACGTCCTCCGACGTCCCGGAATTCAACGTCACCGAGAGCGACGAGAGCCTGCTCTCGGTCGGCCTCGGCGTCGAGCTGCAGTTCCTGCGCAACCTGCGCGCGCAGGTCACCGTCGCGTGGCCGCGCAGCGCGCTCGAGGACGGCACGACGCCGAGCGACGACCCCGAGCTGCACGGCGTCGTGACGCTGCTGTTCTGATGCACACTGTCCACCTCGCCCCCGAGAGAGAGCCGATGCGAAGCACCCGCCCCGACCCCGTCCGATCCGACACGAGCCACGGCCACCTCCAGCGCGCGGTCGCGCGCGCGCTGCTCGCCGCGCTGCTCGCGGCGCCGCCGGGCGCGCAGCCGGCGTGGGCCGGCATCGCCGGCGAGCAGGTCGTGTCGGGCGAGGCGACCTTCCACGAGGAAGGCGGGGTGACGACGATCGAGGCCAGCGACGGCGCGATCATCGAGTACGACGCGCTGAACGTGCTCGTCGACGAGCAGCTGCACTTCCTCCAGCCGCACGAGCGGGCCACGGTGCTGAACCGCGTGCTCGGCGACCGCAGCCAGATCGACGGCGGGCTCTTCTCGAACGGGATCGTCTACATCGTCAACCCCGCCGGCATCTTCTTCGGCCCGACGGCGGTCGTCGACGTCGGCGGCCTCGTCGCCGCCGCCGGCGACATCTCCAACGAGGACTTCCATGCCGGCGTCGACCGCTTCGACCTCGCCGGCGAGGTCGTCAACCGCGGCGAGATCGTCGCGCCGTCGGTCGCGCTGCTCGGCAGCGCCGTCGCGAACCACGGCCGCATCCATGCGCCCGACGGCACGATCGCGCTCGTCGCCGGCAGCCGGGTGCTGCTGACGCGGCTCGGCGGCAATCTCCAGATCGAGGTCGACGGCCCGGCCGGCGGCGGCGCGCAGGCCGCGGCGATCGAGCAGACCGGCTCGGTCGACGCCGGCCGCGCCGAGGTGTCGTTCACGACCGGCGACGTCGTCTCGCTCGCGCTGAACCACGACGGCATCACGCGCGGCGGGCGCATCGAGGTCGCGGCCGCGAGCGGCACCGTCCAGGTCGGCGGCCGCCTCGACGCGAGCGACGCGTCGGCCGGCGCCGTCGGCGGCGAGATCGCGATCACCGGCGAGCGCGTGGCGCTCCTCGGCGCCGAGCTCGACGCGTCGGGCGCGGCCGGCGGCGGCAGGGTCCGCGTCGGCGGCGACCTGCGCGGCGAGGGCGAGATGGCGACCGCGCGCCGCACCTACGTCGACGCGGCGACCGTGCTGCGCGCCGACGCGCTCGACACGGGCGACGGCGGCACGGTGATCGTCTGGGCCGACGAGGCCACCGCATTCCACGGCGCGATCTCGGCGCGCGGCGGCGCGGCCGGCGGCGACGGCGGCTTCGCCGAGATCTCGGGCGCGGTCGTGCTCTTCGCCGACGGCAGCGTCGACCTGCGCGCGGTGCGCGGCGCGACCGGGACGCTGCTCTACGACCCGCGCGACATCCAGATCGTCGGCGGTGCGGCCGACGGCAGCGACCTGCCCGACGCCGGCGCGGGCACGCTCGACAACTCCGCCGACGGGAGCGCGCTCGGCGAGGTCCTGTTCGGCGACCTCGGCGACGGCGCGGAGCCGTTCGTGATCCGCGAGTCGGAGATCGAGGGCACCGACGCGAACGTCGTGCTCGAGGCGCGCCACAGCATCACGAGCAGCGGCACCTTCGACAACGACGCGGCCGGCGAGGGGGTCGGCGTCGTGCGGCTGATCGACGGGCGCTCGCTCGCGCTGCGCACGCGCAACGCGGCCGGCGACGACGCCGGCAGCGCGTTCGCGGCCGGCATCGACCTGTCCGGCGTCTCGTTCCAGACGACCGGCGGCGGCGGCATCACGATCGCGACCGGCACCGGCGCCGACGCCGCCGGCGCGCCGGCGGGCATCGCGGTCGGCGCGCTCTCGACCCAGGGCGGCGCCGTCGCGCTCTCGACCTTCGACGGC
>CAZQYK010000648.1:0-4953 GCA_964597285.1 uncultured Spirochaetales bacterium | reverse complement strand
CGTCGAGGCCGAGTCGGCCTTCGTGTTCCTCAAGGGCGACGGCGACGCGAACCCGGCGCTCGCCGGCAGCGACGGCGACGAGACGCTTTTCGCGCGCCACGAGTCCGCGCTCGACGAGCTCGTGCGCACGGCGGTCGAGTCGGGGCGGCCGGCGCTGCGCGGCGCGGTCGGATCCGGCGTCGCTCTCGTCGTCGTGCCGCTGCCAATCGACGAGGCGCCCGGCGCGCTCGCGCTCGCGCGCGCCGACGAGCGCTTCGCGCCCGACGAGGTCGACGCGCTGTCGACGCTGGCCGGCTTCGCGGCAGTGTCGTTCCACAACGCCGACCTCCGCGACGCGCAGCGCAACTTCTTCTCGCACGTCACCGACATGCTGGTGACGGCGCTCGACAGCCACCTCGGCTTCCACCACGGCCACGGCCAGCGCGTCGCGCAGCTCGCGAACCGGCTCGGGCGGACGGTGGGCCTCGACGAGGCGGCGCTGCACCGGCTGCACTTCGCGTCGCTGCTGCACGACATCGGGATGCTGAAGCTCGACCGCGATCAGCACATGACGCGCGCGTCGGTCGACAAGCACGCGCTGTGGGGCTTCCGGATGCTCGCGCGCATCCGGCTGTGGAAGGACGTCGCGCCGATCGTCTACGAGCACCACGAGCACTGGGACGGCGGCGGCTATCCGGAGGGCAAGTCCGGGGAGGCCATCTCGCGCGAGGCGCGCATCCTCGCGCTCTGCGACGCGGTCGACAGCATGACCGCCGAGACGAGCTACCGGACGCCGATGAGCCTCGACGAGGCGCTCGCCGAGCTGGCGCGCTGCTCGGGCACGCAGTTCGACCCCGACCTGGTCGACGCGTTCACCGCGCTGGCCCGCGACGGGATGATCGACATCGGCCCGCCGCCGGCCGCGTAGGCCGCCGCGCCCGCGCGCTGCCGCGGCCCGAGCCGGGGCGGCAGCGCCTGCGCGAGAAGGCCGGTTGACAGCCGGGTCGCTGGCGGGTAAACAAATGTTCATTCATGACCCACCCGAGCCCGGTCACCCGCGAGCGGATCCTCGACACGGCCGAGGCCTGCTTCGCCGAGCGCGGCTTCGCCGGCACGACCGTGCGCGACATCGCCGGCGCCGTCGGGCTCACGCCGGCCGCGCTCTACAACCACTTCGAGGGCAAGGAGGCGCTCTACGAGGCGGTGCTCGAGCGCGGCATCAAGCCACTGATCGAGGTGCTCGAGGGCCTCGCCGCGAGCGAGCCGGGGCCCGACGCGATCGCCGCGACGCTCGACGGCGTGATGGGACACTTCGCGCGGCGGCCGAACGTCGCGCGGCTGATCTACCACGAGGCCGTCACCGGTGGCAGCGTGCTCGTGCCCCTCGCGCGCGCGTGGATCCAGCCGCTGCTCGCGACCGCTCTCGGCGAGATGAAGCGCGAGAAGGATTCGCCGTGGAGCGAGGAGGACCACCGTCGCCTCGTCACGCTCTGGGTGCAGCTCGTCGTCGGCCACTTCGCCGTCGCGCCGCTGGTCGCCGAGCTGCTCGGCGAGGACCCGCTCGCGTCGGCGTCGATCGAGCGCCAGACGCGCTTCCTGCACAAGCTCTCCCGCCTGCTGATGGCGGGATCCGATCCAGGAGACTCCCGATGAAGCTGTCCGAGGTGAACCTGAACGATCTCGACGTCTTCGAGCGCGGCTGCCCGCACGAGATGTTCGAGGTGCTGCGCCGCGAGGCCCCGGTGTTCTGGCAGGAGGAGCCGAACGGACCCGGCTACTGGGCGATCACGAAGTACGACGACCTGAAGCACGTCTCGCGCCACCCGGCCCGGTTCTCGTCGGAGCGCATGGGCACGATCCTGCGCGAGCCCGACCCGGCGACGATCGAGTTCACGCGCCAGATCATGCTGAACATGGATCCGCCGCGGCACCGCCAGTACCGGATGCTCGTGAACAAGGCCTTCACGCCGCGGATGGTGAACGACCTGCGCCCGCGCATCCGCCGCATGTGCGTCGAGATCGTGAACCGCGTGATCGAGAAGGGCGAGTGCGACTTCGTCGAGGAGCTGGCCGCGCCGCTTCCGATGCTCGTGATCTGCGAGATGATGGGCATCCCCGAAGAGGATCGCCGCCACGTCTACGAGATCGGGAACAAGATGGTCGGCTTCGACGACCCGGAGTACCACGACGGCAAGACGCTCGAGATGAAGGTGCAGGAGGACGGCGAGGCCACGCAGTACGCGGCCGAGATGTTCATGTACGCCGCGAAGCTGCGCGAGAAGGCGCTCTCGCAGCCGGGCGACGACCTCGCCACCGGCCTCGTCAACGCCGAGCTCGACGGGCGCAAGCTCTCACCCGAGGAGTTCAACTTCTTCTTCCTGCTGCTGCTGATCGCCGGCAACGAGACGACGCGCACCGTGACGAGCAACGGCATGATCAGCCTGCTCGACCACCCCGACCAGCTCGCCGACCTGAAGGCCGACCCGTCGCTTCTCGACTCTGCCGTCGAGGAGATCCTCCGCTTCAGCCCGGCGGTGCACTCGTTCCGGCGCACGACGACCGAGCCGGCGGTGATCCGCGGCCAGGAGCTGCCCGAGAACGCGAAGCTGATCCTCTGGTATCCGTCGGCGAACCGCGACGAGGACGTGTTCCCGGAGCCGCAGCGCTTCGACGTCCGCCGCGCGCCGAACGACCACGTCGCGTTCGGCTACGGCGAGCACTACTGCCTCGGCGCGAACCTCGCCCGGATGGAGCTGCAGGAGATCTTTCGCGAGATCGCGACGCGCATCGACGGCCTCGAGCGCACCGCGCCGCCGCGCCGGCTGCGCTCGAACTTCATCAACGGGGTGAAGGAGATGCGGGTCCGCTTCGAGCCGGGCCCGGTCGTCGCGCTCTAGCGTTGCGCGCTCAGGCCCCCTTGCCCTCCGGACACGACACGCCGGTGCCGCCGAGCCCGCAGTACCCGTGCGGGTTCTTCGCGAGGTACTGCTGGTGGTAGTCCTCGGCGTAGAAGAACTCGGGCGCGTCGACGATCTCGGTCGTGATCGCGCCGTAGCCGGCGTCGGCGAGGCGCGCGGCGTACGCTTCGCGCGACGCCTCGGCGGCGGCGCGCTGCGCCGCCGAGTGCACGTAGATGCCGGAGCGGTACTGGGTGCCGACGTCGTTGCCCTGGCGCATGCCCTGGGTCGGGTCGTGGCTCTCCCAGAAGATCCGCAGCATCGCGTCGAAGCCCGTCGCGGCGGGGTCGAAGACGATGCGCACGACCTCGTTGTGTCCGGTGCGCCCGCTGCAGACCTCCTCGTAGACCGGGTTCGGCGTGAAGCCGGCCGCGTAGCCGACCGCCGTCGTATACACGCCCGGCGCCTCCCAGAACTTCCGCTCCGCGCCCCAGAAGCAGCCCATTCCGAAGAGCGCGAGCTCGAGGCCCTCCGGGAAGGGCGGCGCGAGCGGCGTGCCGAGCACGAAGTGCTTCTCCGCGACCGGCATCGCGCCGGCGCGGCCCGGCAGCGCCGTCTGGCGCGTCGGCATCTCGGTCTTGCGCGAGAGGAATCCCATCGCGTTCGCCTCCAGGTTCCGGTGGCCCCAGGATAGGGGATCGCGCCGGACCGTCTCCGACGCCGCGACGCGGCGATCGGTTACCCTGCCACCGCCCACCCGAAGGAATCCCCCATGCGCACCGAGCTCTGCGACCGCCTCGACATCGAGTTCCCGATCTTCGCGTTCACGCACTGCCGCGACGTCGTCGCCGCGGTGTCCCAGGCCGGCGGCTTCGGCGTGCTCGGCGCCGTCGGCTTCACGCCGGAGCAGCTCGAGGTCGAGCTGCGCTGGATCGACGAGCACGTCGGCGACAGCCCCTACGGCGTCGACATCGTGATCCCGGGCAAGTACGAGGGCATGGGCGAGAGCGACCCGAAGAAGCTCGAGGAGACGCTGCGCAAGATGATCCCCGAGCAGCACCGCGCCTACGCGCGCAAGATCCTCGCCGACCACGGCGTCCCCGATCTGCCGTCGGACGAGGAGCGCCACCACGAGCTGCTCGGCTGGACCGAGGCCACCGCGACGCCGCAGGTCGAGGTCTCGCTCGCGCACCCGAAGGTGCGGCTGATCGCGAACGCGCTCGGCACGCCGCCGGCCGAGGTGATCGATCACATCCACGCGTCGGGGCGCCTCGTCGCCGCGCTGTGCGGCCGCGCGCAGCAGGCGCTGAAGCACAAGGACGCCGGCGTCGACATCATCATCGCGCAGGGCACCGAGGGTGGCGGGCACACCGGCGAGATCGGATCGATGGTGCTGTGGCCCGAGGTGATCGACGCGGTCGCTCCGACGCCGGTGCTCGCGGCCGGCGGCGTCGGCCGCGGCCGCCAGATCGCCGCGGCGCTCGGGATGGGCGCGCAGGGCGTCTGGACCGGATCGATCTGGCTCGCCGTCGAGGAGGCCGAGGCCTCGCCCGAGCAGATGGAGTCCTACTTCTCCGCGAGCAGCGTGGACACGGTGCGCTCGCGCTCGTGGACCGGAAAGCCGTGCCGGATGCTGAAGAACGACTGGACCGAGGCCTGGGAGGCGGCCGACTCGCCGGGTCCGCTCGGAATGCCGCTGCAGGGCATGCTCGTGTCGGAGGCGATGACGCGCGTGCACCGCTATCCGAAGGCGGCGCAGAAGGTCGCCTTCAACCCCGTCGGCCAGATCGTCGGCGCGATGGAGCAGAAGCTCGCGGTCCGCGACGTGATCTACACGCTCGTCGACGAGTACGTCGACGCGGTCGAGCGGCTCCAGAAGCTCGGCGCTTAGCTTTCTTCCTTCGCGCGGCGCCAGCGCTCGAGCAGCGCGGCGGGCGCGAGGTCGGAGAAGCCCTTCCGCTCCGCGGCGAGCCCGGACTCGACGCGACGCAGGCGGCGCTCGAACGCGGCGGTGGCCTCGCGCAGCGCGCGCCGGCTTCGCGTGGCCCGACGCGGCCGACGCCGCGGCGAAGGTGGC
>CAZQYK010000647.1:0-2924 GCA_964597285.1 uncultured Spirochaetales bacterium | reverse complement strand
GAGCAGGTGTGGGAGGAGGTGCGCGCGCGCGGGCTCGAGGGCGTCGTCGCAAAGCGCCTCGACGCGCCGTACCGCGCCGGACGCTCGCCGCAGTGGAGGAAGCTGCGCGGCCTCGCGAGCGACGACTTCGTGATCGTCGGCTTCAGCGAGCCGCGGCGCGGCCGCCCGGGCTTCGGCGCGCTGCACCTCGCGCAGTACGTCGACGGCGAGCTGCGCTACTGCGGGCGCGTCGGCAGCGGCTTCCGCGAGGCCGAGCTCGTGTCGCTGCGCGCCGAGCTCGACCGGCTGCGCCGCGAGACGCCGGCGTGCGCCGGCCCGGTGCCGCGCACGCGCGGGCACGTCTGGGTCGAGCCCGAGCTCGTCGGCGAGGTGCGCTTCGCCGAGCGGACCTCCGACGGCCTGCTGCGCCAGCCGAGCTGGATCGGGCGGCGCGACGACAAGGAGCCCGCCGAGTGCGTCGTCGCCGACCGCGACGGGGCTCCGGCCGACGCGCCCGAGCCGGCCCCGCCGGCCCCGGCCGGCGATCCGGGCGAGCGCGCCGTCCCGTTCACGAACCTCGACAAGACCTTCTGGCCCGAAGAGGGACACACGAAGGGCGACCTGATCGACTACTACCGCGGCATCGCGCCGTGGCTGCTCGCCTACCTGCGCGACCGGCCGCTCGTGATGACGCGCTACCCCGACGGCATCGACGGCAAGAGCTTCTTCCAGAAGGACGCGCCGTCGTGGGTGCCCGACTGGGTGCGCACCGAGCGGATGTGGAGCGAGCACGCCGAGCGCGAGGTCGGCTACTTCGTCTGCGACGACGTCGAGTCGCTGCTCTACGTCGTCAACATGGGGACGATCCCGCTGCACGTGTGGTCGAGCCGCGTCGCCGACCTCGCGCATCCCGACTGGTGCATCCTCGACCTCGACCCGAAGGGCGCGCCCTTCGCCGACGTCGTGCGCCTCGCGCGCGAGATCCGCGCGATCTGCGAAGAGGTCGGGCTGCCGTCGTACCCGAAGACGAGCGGCGCGTCGGGCCTCCACGTGCTCGTGCCGCTCGGGCGCCAGCTCACCTACGAGCAGAGCCGCATGCTCGCCGAGCTGCTCGCGCGCGTGCTCGTCGCGCGCCGGCCCGAGATCGCGACGCTCACGCGGCGCGTTCGCGCGCGCGAGGGCAAGGTCTACGTCGACCATCTCCAGAACGGGCACGGGCGGCTGCTCGTCGCGCCGTTCTCGGCGCGGCCGCTGCCGGGCGCGCCGGTGTCGATGCCGCTGCGCTGGCGCGAGGTCGGCGCTCGCCTCGACCCGCGCCGCTACACGATCCGCAATGCCGCCGCGCGGCTGCGCCGGCTCGGCGGCGATCCGCTCGCGCCGGTGCTCGCCGACGCGCCGGACCTCGCCGCTGCGCTCGCGCGGCTCGCCGAGACGCGGCGCTAGAAGCGGAACGAGACGCCGAAGACGAGGTGGTGGCCCTCGAGCTCCGGCTCGAGATCGATGTCGGCCTCGAAGTCCGGCGGGCCCAACGCATCGTCGACCTCGTCGTCGTACTCCGGCTCGAGGTAGGTGAAGCGGTACTCGCCGAAGAGCGCGAAGTTGCGCGCGACCTGGATCGCGAGGCCACCGCGCGCGTCGAGGCCGACGTCGAACGAGGCGTCTTCGAAGTCGTCGAGCCCGATGCCGAGCTCGGAGAGGTCGGCGCGCGCCGCCGAGATCGTGAAGCTCGGCCCGACCGCGACGTAGGGCTGCACGCGGCCGCCCGGGAAGCCCGGCGACGACGCGATTGGCGCCCGCAGCATCAAGAGCGGCGTCATCGGGAACGCCCAGACGTCGAAGGGGGCGAAGCTCGATTCATCGAACGCGCGGTAGTACGAGAGGTCGAGACCGAGGCCGATGAAGCTCGGCGGGCCCTCGAACCAGTAGCCGCCGCGGAGTCCGAACGACGGGCTGGTCTCGTAGTCGGTGTCTCCGCCGAAGGCGGCGATCGTGGCCGGGTCGGTCGTGATGCTCGCGTCGTCGGCGCGGAAGTCGACCCGGCCCTCGTCGATGAAGCCGGCGCCCGCGTAGAGGTCGATGAAGCCCTCGGCGGCGGCGGGCGCCGCGAGCCAGAGCGCCAGGCAGGCGGCGGTCGCGGCGGTCGGGGAGACGAAGGCTCGCATGCGGTGCATCTCGGTTCCTCCGGAGTGGGCCCGTCCGACGCGCGCCCAACCGTAGCATTCGAACCCTCTCCGGGACCCGGGGCCGCGGACGCTACAATGGCGCGCCGATGCCGGTCTTCCCCCTCGGTCCGCTGCGTTTCGAGGTCGAGCACCGCAACCCGGGACCGGGGGGCGGGCCGACGCTGCGCGTGCGCGACGCCGAGGGCGGCCGCGAGTGGCTGCGCTTCGACTGCTTCGAGCGGGGCGCGCACTGGCACCTCGACCCGGCCGGGAGCGACGAGATCACGCGCTTCGACGACGGCGCCGACGCGCTCGGCTGGACGCTCGCCGAGCTGCGCCGCGACGCCGCGGGTCTGCTCGCGCGCGCGGGTCTGCCGGTGCGCCTCGATCCGGGCGAGCTCGGGCGCGTGCTCGCCACCGTAGAGGACGCGCTGCGCAACCCGCCGCCCGACTTCGACGCGGTGCGGCCCGGCATGCGGCGCCCGAGCCGCGGCGAGAAGTGGGCGACCTATCCCGACGACGTGCTGCCGCTGTGGGTCGCCGACATGGACTTCCCGGTCGCCGAGCCGATCCGGCGCGCGCTGCGCTTCGCCGTCGAGCGCTCGGACCTCGGCTACCCGATCCATCCGGCGCCGACCGACCTGCCCGAGATCGCCGCAGAGCGGATGCAGCGACTCTACGGCTGGCGCGTCGACCCGGGGCGTGTCGAGGTGCTCTCCGACGTCGTGCAGGGGATGCTCGTCGCGCTGCTCCAGTTCTCGGAGCCGGGCGACGGCGTCGTCG
>CAZQYK010000646.1:0-5858 GCA_964597285.1 uncultured Spirochaetales bacterium | reverse complement strand
GCGAGGAGCTCGGTCGGCGCCATCAGTGCCGTCTGGTGCCCCGACTCCGCGACGGCGACCGCCGCGAGGTACGCGATCACGGTCTTGCCGCTGCCGACGTCGCCCTCGAGGAGGCGACTCATCGGGTGCGGCCGCGCGAGGTCGGCCGCGATCTCGCGCCACACGTGCTGCTGCGCGCCGGTGAGCGCGAACGGCAGCGCCCGCTGTGCCGCGCGCAGCCGCGGGCCGTCGCTGCGCATCGCGACACAAGGCGCGCGCTGCCAGCGGTCGCGGCGCAGCGCCAGGCCGAGCTCGAGCAGGTAGAGCTCCTCGAGGATCAGCCGCTGGTGCGCGGGCGTGTCGGAGGCGGCGAGCGCGGCGGCGTCGGCGTCGGGCCCGGGGGCGTGCAGCGCGCGCAGCGCGTCGGCCGGCGGCGGGAGCTTCCGCTCGGCGACGAGCGCCTCCGGCAGGCGGCCGACGACGAGGTCGGCGTAGTCGGCGACGGCGCGCCCGACCGCGCGGCGCAGCGCGCGCGGGTGGACACCGTCGGGCGTCGCATAGCTCGGGACGATGCGCCGCGGCACATCGCCGTCGCCTTCTCCGGCGTCGCCGGGGGTCTCGAGCACCTCGATCTCGGGATGCTGGAGCTCCTTCGCGAAGCGGTAGCGCTTGACGTCGCCGGTCACGAGCAAGAGCGCCCCCTTGACGACGCTCTTCTCGATCGTCTCGCCGCCGCGGAACCACTTCAGCTGCACGGTGCCGGTCTCGTCGCCGACGATCGCCTCGAACATCCGCCCGCCGCGCCCGCCGCGCCCGCGCCAGCCGGCGAAGCCGGCGCCGAGCACGCGCGCGACGAAGGTCGCGTGCATGCCCACCTGGAGCGCGTCGACGCGCACGAGGCGGCGGCGGTCGTCGTACGCGACCGGCAGCCGGTGCAGCAGGTCCTCGACCGTGCGCAGGCCGCGCTTCGCGAGCAACGCCGCGCGCCGCGGCCCGAGCCCGGGCAGCACCTCGGGCGACGCGGCGAGCGCGCGCGCCGGGTACGCCGCGTCGGCGAAGGGCGCGAGCTTCGCGAGCGCGCGCTCGACGGCCGCGCGCAGCGCCGCGCCCTCCGGTCCGCGCCGGAACGCGTCGCACACGTCGCGCAGCGCGCGCCGCAGCTCGGGCGGCACGGCACCGGCCGCCGCCGCGTCGGCGAGCCGCGCCACCGCCGCCGCGAGCCCTTCGATCCGCGCGAGCGCCGCGAAGTCGTTCTCCGCCGCGGTCCTCAGCGGCCCGAGCACCTTCTCCAGCGCGACCTGCGCCGGACACTTCTCCATGCGCCCGCCTCCGCGGGCCGAGTGTGGCGCGGGTCGGGGGGGAAGCAAAGCGCGGGGGCACGCGGTCGAGCGAAGCTCAGGCGGGCGCCGCCCGGGATACGCGCGGCGATGCGGCGGGCCGAGCAGGAGACGTCGATGGCGATCATCATCACGGGACGCTGCCTCTGTGGCGGGGTCACCTTCGAGTACGGCGGAACCGTCGGACCGGCCAACTACTGTCGCAGCATGCCAGCTCGCGGTGCGCTCGCTGCCCGACCGGGGCTCGCTCGAGTCGTGGTAGATTTCCGGCGACGGCCGGTGGGGGGCTGCACGCGGAGGTTTGCAACGGTGCAGATTCGCGGCGTGATGGCGATCGGCGCCCTTCCGGCGGCACTGGCCGTCGCCCTCTCGTGCGCGCACACGGGGCCGGAGATCCCGGTCGGCCCCTGCTCCGACCGACGCGAGATGAAGCCGGTGCTGGAATCGGCCTGCGCGGGGAGTCGGCGCGCGAGCTACTACGTGGGACGTGTGCACGAGGCGATCCTCCAATCGCTGGGCTTCCCGTTCAATGAGGGCGTCGACGGCCTCGTCGCGATCTCCTATCGCGACGGGCCGGCGGTCGAGTCGGTCTGCTGGAGCGGGTTCGGCGATCAGCTCGAGGAGGCGCAGCTGGTGGACATGGCGCGCCGAGCCGCTCGCGTCGGCGTCCCGGGCATCGCGTGCTTCGAGGGGCACGTCCTCGTCCACGAGCTGGTGAAGGAGTGGAAGGGCCCCGTTCGCCTGCCTCCGGGCGCAGAGCGGATGTGAAGCGCCCGATCGTCGCGTTCCGGCCGGACGCCGCGGGCGACTGGGTCGCGGAGCTCGCGTGCGGCCACGCGCAGCACACGCGCCACGCCCCGCCGCTCTCCGAGAGGCCCTGGGTTCTCACGCCGGAGGGCCGCGAGGCGCGCATCGGAACGGAGCTCGACTGCGTCCGCTGCGACCGGGGCGAGATCCCGGAGCACTACGAGCGGTACCGCAACACACCGGCCTTCGACGAGCAGTCGGTGCCGGCGGCGCTCCTCGAGCGTCACGCGACGAAGCCCGGCATCTGGGCCCGGATCGTCGTCTCCCGCGGCGCGCTCGACTACCACGTCCACGAGCCCTTCGATCGCTGCGAGCGGCTCACGCCGCGGCGCCCCGGCATCGTGCTGCCCGAGGTCGAGCACCACGTCGAGCCTCGCGGCGCGGCCTCGTTCCACGTCGAGTTCTGGCGGCCCGCGAAGCGCGTCGCCTGACCGCTCTCCCCTACCCCGCCCAGGCGAATCGGAACGCGCCGACCGCGCCCCAGCGCGCGAGCGCCTCGCGCGGGTCGCGCGGGCCGCGGCCGGCGGGAGCGACGATGCGGCGCAGCCCTTGGTCGCAGAGATCGAGCACGCGCTCGGCGGCCTCGGCCGGGCGCCACGGACGGCCGCGCGACGCGTCGCCGGCGATCAGTGCGTTCGCGAGGTACGCGAGCTCCTCGACGACGCGCTGGTGCGCGGCCGGGTCGGCGTCGAGCAGCTCGGCGAGCGCGTGCCGCAGCAGCGAGTCCGTCGCCGCCGGCGCCTCGATCGGCTCGGCACCGACGCCGGCCTCGAGCAGCAGCTGGCGCAGCGGAGCGGAGCCGCCGATCGCCGCCGCCGCAGGAGGCTCGACGCTGCGCGGATCGGGCTCGGGCGCCGCCGCGCGCTCGCGGAAGTACGCCCGCGTGATCGGGTCCCAGCCCGGTACATCGGGCGCGGTGCGTGCCAGCGCGAGGAATGCGCGTGCGTCGGACGGCGCGACGTAGCCGCGCTCGGTGCGTCGTGCGTCTCGCTCGGCCCGCGCGTCTTCGAGCAGCCGGTCGTCGCCGGCGAGCGCGGCGTCGAGCGCCTCGGCGCCTTCGATCTCCTCGTGCGCCGCGGCCGCACAGCGACCCAGCACCTCGCGCAGCAGCTGTGGGTGGCGCTCGTCGAGCGCCAGCAGCGTCGCCCACGCGGCGTCCCAGCCGGGCTCGGCGCGCGCCACGAGCAGGAACGCGTCGATCTCCTGACACAATCGCGCGTCGACGATCGCGTCGAGCCGCTCGGCCTCGCGGGGATCGGCCGCCCACGCCTCCAGCATCGCGACGTCGAGCACCCACGCGAGCCGCGAGACCGCGAGGACCAGGAAGTCCTCGGACAGCGCGGCCAGCCGGTCGGCGACCTCGCCCTCGCCGCCCTCGAGCAGCACCTCGAGCCAGACGGCGAAGCGCGCGGCGTCGAAGGACTCGTCGTCGCCCGGCTGCGGGCTGCGCCACAGGTCCTCGTCGAAGACCTCTCGCAGCTGCTCGAGGCTCGCGAGCGCGATCAGCTCGCCGGCGTCCTCGAGCCCGACGCGCAGGATCACCCGACGCAGCGCGGCGGCCGGCAGCGCGCGCAGCGCCGGCGCGAGATCCGGATCGTCGAGCATCAGGCCGAGCAGCTCGCCGTCGACGCGGCGTCGGAGCACCGGAGCAGGCACGGGACCTCCCTCGCGAGCGGCGAGCGGAGTGTGGACGATCGCGCTTCGAGAACCAGGCTTCCCGAGGCCGCACCATTCGTGAGATAATGTCCGCAGCTCGAGGGATCGGGACAGCGGCGCAAGGGATGACGTGACCGACGCAGGCCAGCTTACGTCGAGTGCCGCGGAGATCTACGACGAGTTCTTCCTTCCTGCACTCTTCGCGGCCTGGCCGCCGCGCGTTCTCGATGCGGCCGACCTCGAACCAGGTGCACGCGTGGCCGACGTAGCCTGCGGCACCGGCGTCTTGACCCTCGAGGCGGCCCGAGCCGTCTCGCCCGGCGGGACCGCGGTAGGCGTCGATCTCAATCCCGGAATGCTCGCGGTCGCTCGTCGGAAGGCCCCGGACCTCGACTGGCGCGAGGCGCCCGCAGAGGCGCTTCCGTTCGGCCCGGCCGAGCTCGACGCCGTGCTGAGCCAGTTCGGCCTCATGTTCTTCCGAGATCGCCGCGCTGCGATCCGGGAAATGTGGCGGGTGCTGCGTCCCGGGGGTCGGCTCGTCGTCGCCGTCTGGGCCTCTCTCGAAGAGACGCCCGGGTACCTCGCCGCGACCCGGCTGCTGGAGCGGCTCTTCGGGAAGGAGATCGCGGAGCTGCTCCGCGCGCCCTACTCGCTCGGAGACCCGCGCGGGCTGGAGGCCCTGCTTCGCGATGCGGGCGTCGCGCAGCCCCGCGTGTCGCGCGTTCCCGGCGAGGCGCGCTTCCCTTCCCTTCGCGACTGGATGCGCACGGACGTCCGCGGCTGGACCCTCGCCGACAAGCTCGACGACGACCAGTTCGAGGCGCTCGTCCAGGGGGCCGAAGACGAGCTCGGCCGCTTCGTCACCGCCGAAGGCGCGGTCCGGTTCGATCATCCGGCGCTCATTGCCACGGCGCGCAAGCCGTGAGAACGGGGCCCCACGTGGCGCGCGATGCGACGGTCGTCTCCGCCGACGGTACGAAGCTCGCGGTGCGCTGCTCGGGCAGCGGGCCGGCGCTCGTGCTGGTGCACGGGGCGATGGGAGACCTGAACGCGTTCGGGCCGGTCGAGGAGCGGCTGGCCGAGCGCCACACGGTGTGGGTCTACTCGCGGCGCGGGCGCGGCGGCAGCGGCGACGGGCCCGACTACCGGCTCGAGCGCGAGGTCGACGACGTGCTGGCGGTCGTCGACGCGGCCGGCGGCGACGCGCACCTCTTCGGACACTCGTCGGGCGCATCCTACGCGCTGCTCGCCGCGGCGCGCGCGCCGGC
Organism: uncultured Spirochaetales bacterium; assembly: GCA_964597285.1. Taxonomy (GTDB): domain Bacteria; phylum Myxococcota_A; class UBA9160; order UBA9160; family SMWR01; genus JAHEJV01. The sequence goes on along the minus strand of CAZQYK010000646.1, from coordinate 811 downwards.
GCTGCGTTCGCTCGCGCTCTACGAGCCGCCGCTGCACGTCGATCGCATCGACGCGGCGCTCGTCGACCGCATGAAGGCCGCGCTCGACGCCGGCGACCCCGATGGCGCGCTCGTGACCTTCTTCCCGGCCGCCGACATCCCGGACGAGGAGGTGAGCGCGCTCCGCGCGCAGACGCCGCTCTGGGAGTCGCTGCGCCGCGGCGTGCTGCGCTTCCCGCGCGAGCACCGCGCGCTCGTCGACGAAGGCCCCCGACTGCTCGCGGCGTCCGATCCGCCCGACGTGCCGACGCTCTACCTCTACGGCGAGCACACGCGGGCGCCCGTGTATCCGCCGCTCGACGAGATCGCGCAGCGGCTGCCGAACGCGTTCCGCCGCGTGCTGCGCGGCCAGCGCCACCTCGCGCCGATGTTCGACCCGGCCGCGTTCGTCGGCGCCCTGCTCGAGTTCACGGTCGCGAACGACGGCTGAGCGCCGGCGCGGCGCGAGCCACGCACCCGAACTGGAGGAGACACGATGCGACTCGACGGCTCGTGTCACTGCGGCGCCGTCCGCTTCTCGCTCGATTCGGCGCACCCCTACCCGTTCAACCTCTGCTACTGCTCGATCTGCCGCAAGACGGCCGGGGGCGGCGGCTTCGCGATCAACCTCGGCGGCGCGCACGAGACGCTCGCGGTCGAGGGCCGGGAGCACCTGCGGGTCTACCAGGCGATGATCCAGCGCGACGGCGACGCCTCTCCGCGGCGTAGCCCCGCGCAGCGCCACTTCTGCGGGCTCTGCGGCAGCCACCTCTGGCTCTGGGACCCGCGCTGG
>CAZQYK010000645.1:0-12577 GCA_964597285.1 uncultured Spirochaetales bacterium | reverse complement strand
GGCGATCACCGGACGCGACTGCGCCAAACCCGCCAGCGACTCCATGCGCTCGCAGTCCTGACCGCGGTTGGCGAGCACCACCACGATCGCGAAGGCACCCAGGTTCATGAACAGGTACGCCACCAGGTAGAACACCACTGCCGCATAGCCCTCGGCGGTGCCGGGTACGAAGCCGATCAGGAGGTACCCGGCGTGCGCGATGCTCGAGTAGGCGAGCAGGCGCTTGATGTTCTCCTGGATCACCGCCATCACGTTGCCGACGACGAGCGTCAGCGCCGCCAGCACCCAGAGCACGTCCTGGAGCTGCTCGCCGAGCGGGTCGAAGGAGAGCGCCAGCACCCGCAGGAGCGCCGCAAACGCGGCCAGCTTCACCGTCACCGACATGAAGGCCGTGACCGCGGAGGGGGAGCCCTCGTAGACGTCGGGCGTCCACTGGTGGAAGGGCACCGACGAGATCTTGAACGCGAAGCCGATCACGACCAGCGCGAGGCCGGCGAGGCAGAGCGGGCTCGCCGGGTCGAAGGCCGCGCGGATCGCCGCGAACGAGGTCGAGCCCGACGCGCCGTAGAGCAGCGCGATCCCGTAGAGCAGGATCGCGCTCGCGAACGAGCCGATCAGGAAGTACTTCATGGCGGATTCGTTGCTGCGCAGCTTGCGGCGGTCGAAGCCTGCGAGGACGTAGATCGGGATGCTCATCAGCTCGAGGCCGAGGAAGACCGGCAGCATGTCGACCGCGGCGACCATCAGCATCATGCCGGCCACCGAGAAGAGGATCAGCGCGTAGTACTCGCCGTGGTTGATGCGCAGCTCGTCGAGGTAGTTGTACGCGAGCGCGCACGAGAGCAGCGCCGCGAACGCGAGCACGCCGGTGACGAACGCCGAGAAGGGGTCGAGCTGGAACATCGGGTTGTCGGGGTTGAAGACCGCCACGTCGCCCGAGCCCGCGAACTGCGCCGCCATCGCGATCGCGAGCACGAGGAAGAAGACCGTCACGCTCGCGAGCACGCCGCCGACGTACGACTCGGTGAGCGGGCGGCCGAGGAAGGTCTTCGCGCGCGAGAGCATCACCTCGCCGACGAGCACCACCATCGAGCCGGCCGCGACGGCGACCATCGGCCCGAGCACCGAGAGGTTCAGCTCGGGGGGCGTCATCGCGGCCCTCCGTCGGCGGGAAGCGCGAGCGGCGCCGGCGGCTCGGCCGCGGCGACCTCGGCTACGGCGGCGCGCGCGCGCACGTCCTGGAGCAGCGCCGACACGCTCGGCTCGATGCGGCGCAGGAAGGGGCCCGGCTGGATGCCGATCCAGACGATCGGCACCGCGATCGCGACGAGCACCGCCTTCTCGCGCAGCGACAGGTCGATCAGGCGGCGGTTCTCCTCGTTCTCGACCGGCCCGAACATCACGCGCCGGAACATCCACAGCATGTAAGCGGCCGCGAGCACGACGCCGCTCGTCGCGACGAACGCGTACCACGGGTGCGCCTGGAACGCGCCGAGCAGGATCAGGAACTCGCCGACGAAGCCGTTCAGCATCGGCAGGCCGATGCTCGACATCGTGATCAGGCCGAAGAAGAACGCGAACACCGGCATCGGCTTGGCGACGCCGCCGAACTCGGCGATCAGGCGCGTGTGGCGGCGCTCGTAGAGCATGCCGACGAGCAGGAAGAGCGCGCCGGTGGAGAGCCCATGGTTCACCATCTGGAGCACGCTGCCGTTCACGCCCTTCACGTTCAGCGCGAACATCCCGAGCATCACGAATCCGAGGTGCGCGACCGACGAGTACGCGACGAGCTTCTTGATGTCGTCCTGCACCATCGCGACGAGCGAGCCGTAGACGATGCCGATCACCGAGAGCAGCAGGATCGCCGGCGCCCAGTCGGCGACCGCGGCCGGGAAGAGCGGCAGCGCGAAGCGCAGGAAGCCGTAGGTCCCCATCTTCAGCAGCACGCCGGCCAGCACCACCGAGCCGGCCGTCGGCGCCTCGACGTGCGCGTCGGGAAGCCAGGTGTGGAGCGGCACCATCGGCACCTTGATCGCGAACGCGAGCGCGAACGCGCCGAAGAGCCAGAACTGGGTCTTCCACCAGATGCCGTCGGTCGGAATCGGCGTCTGCAGCAGGCCCGGGGCGTCGCTCCACGGCGGCGACACCAGGTCGAAGGTCAGCGTGCCGAACTCCTGATGGAAGAGGTAGTACACCACGAGCAGCGCGAGCAGCATCAGCAGCGACCCGACCATCGTGACCAGGAAGAACTTCACCGCCGCGGAGACGCGGCGCGGCCCGCCCCAGATGCCGATGATGAAGTACATCGGCACCAGCATCAGCTCCCAGAACACGTAGAACTGGAACAGGTTCAGCGAGACGAAGGCGCCGAGCATGCCGGTCTCGAGCGCGAGCATGAAGAAGACGAAGCTGCGCTCGGACTTGCCCACGTCGTTCCACGACGCGAGCAGCGTCACCGGCATCAGGAAGGTGGTCAGGATCACGAGGAAGAGGCTGATTCCGTCGATGCCGACGTGGTAGTGGATGCCGTAGTCGGCGATCCACGGCACGTGCTCGACGAGCTGGAAGCCGGTCTCGGTCGCGTCGAAGCGCCCGACCAGCAGCAGCGAGAACAGGAAGGTGACGCCGGCGCTGCCGAGCCCCATCGCGCGCCACAGCACCGGCGGCAGGCCGCCGCTGCCGAGCGCGCTCGCGGCCATGCCGCTCGCGAGCAGCAGCACGCCGGTCGCGAGCGGCAGGAAGGTGATGATCGTGATCAGGTAGGGATCGAGGTTCTCCACCGCCTACCCCAGCAGGAACCAGAGGACCAGCACGCTGCCGGCCAGCATCGACGCCACGTAGCCCTGCGCGAGCCCCGACTGGAGCCTGCGCAGGCCGCGCTCGGCGAACGCGCGCACGCCGCGCGCGGTGCCGTTCACCGCGACGCCGTCGATCAGGCCCGCGTCGATGCCGCGGAAGAGCACGCGGTCGGAGAGCGCGACGAGCGGGCGCACGATCGCGGCGTCGTAGAGCTCGTCGACGTAGTACTTGTTCGCGAGCAGCGCGTGCAGACCGCGCGCGCGCGCGGCGAGGCGCGCCGGCAGCGCCGGGGCGACCGCGTACAGTCGCCACGCCGCGAAGCCGCCGAGCGCCGCGAGCGCGACCGCGAGCGCCATCAGCGCCCACTCGGTCGAGTGCTCGAGGGGGTGCGGCTCGGCCGCCGGCCACAGCGGCGACAGGAAGTTGTTCAGGCTGTGGATGTCCGGGAAGCGGATCGGGTCGCCCCAGAACTGCGGGATCCCGAGCAGGCCGCCGAAGGCCGACAGGAAGGCCAGCGCGAAGAGCGGCACCAGGATCACCGGCGGCTGCTCGTGCACGTGGTCGCGCACCTCGGCCCGCGCGCGGCTCTCGCCCCAGAAGACCAGGAAGTAGAGCCGCCACATGTAGAACGCGGTCAGCACGGCCGTCCCCAGCCCGATCGCGTACAGCCATGCGTGGCCCGGAACGTGCGACGCGAACGCCGCGACGAGGATCTCGTCCTTCGAGAAGAAGCCGGCGAAGGGCGGGAAGCCCGAGATCGCCCAGACGCCGACGAGGAACACGAGATGCGTCCACGGAATGCGCCGGCGCAGGCCGCCCATCTTCTCGATGTCCTGCTCGTGGTGCATCGCGAGGATCACCGCGCCGGCGGCGAGGAAGAGCAGCGCCTTGAAGAAGGCGTGCGTCACGAGGTGGAAGATCGCGCCGGTGTAGCCTCCGGCGCCGGCCGCGAGGAACAGGTAGCCGAGCTGGCTGACGGTCGAGTACGCGAGCACCTTCTTGCTGTCGGTCTGGGTGATGGCGATCGTCGCCGCGAAGAGCGCCGTCAGCGCGCCGGTCCACGCGACGACGGCCGCCGCGACCGGCGCCGCCGCGTACAGGAACGAGAGGCGGCACACCATGTAGACGCCGGCGGTCACCATCGTCGCGGCGTGGATCAGCGCCGACACCGGCGTCGGGCCGGCCATCGCGTCGGGCAGCCAGACGTAGAGCGGCAGCTGCGCCGACTTGCCGGCCGCGCCGACGAAGAAGCACAGGCCGATCACGTCGACGAGGCGCCACTCGCTGCCCCACGGCGTCGCGAGCGTCAGGTCGACGATGCGGGCGAAGTGCGCCTCGACGTCGGCGAAGGCGACGCTCGCCGGCGCGCCGGCGTCGAGGAAGGCGTTGAAGAGCAGGAAGATGCCGATCAGGAAGCCGAAGTCGCCGATGCGGTTGACGATGAAGGCCTTGCTGCCGCAGTAGGCGTTGTGGCGGTCGCTGTACCAGAAGCCGATCAGCAGGTACGAGCAGAGACCGACGCCCTCCCAGCCGACGAAGAGCAGCACCAGGTTGTCGGCCAGCACCAGCACGAGCATCGAGAAGGTGAAGAGGTTCAGGTAGCAGAAGAAGCGCTGGAAGCCGCGGTCGTCGCGGTGGTCGTCGTCCATGTACCCGATCGAGTACACGTGGATCAGCGAGCCGACGCCGGTGACGACGAGCGCCATCACCGCCGACAGGGGATCGACGCGGAACGCGAGGTCGGCGGTGAAGCGGGCCGCGCCGATGCCGGTGCCGATCCAGGTGTAGAGGTGGTCGACCAGCACCCGCGAGCCCACCGGCTGCCCGACGAGGTCGAAGAAGACGACGCAGGCGAGCACGAACGAGAGCCCGACCGAGCCGCACGAGAGCGCGATCACCGCCCAGCGCGGCGTCGGGCGCCGGACGATGCCGATCATCACGCCGTGGATCGCCGCCGTCAGCAGCGGCAGGAGTGGGATCCAGCGCAGCAGCTCGGAGGGGGTCTCGTTCACCACCGGGGGGGCCTCACGGGGGTCTCGTTCACCACCGGGTCACCACTTCAAGAGGCTCACGTCGTCGAGGTTCACCGAGTCGCGGTTGCGGAACATCGAGATCACGATGCCGAGGCCGACGGCGACCTCGGCCGCGGCGACGGTGATGACCATCAGCACGAAGACGTGCCCGTCGTAGGCCGAGCCGCCGGCGCCGGTGGGCCACAGGCGGTTGAAGCCGACGAAGGCCAGGTTCACCGCGTTGAGCATCAGCTCGATCGACATCAGCACGACGATCACGTTGCGGCGCGTCGCGACGCCGATGACGCCGATCGTGAAGAGCAGCGCCGAGAGGCCGAGCACGTGGTCGAGCGGGATCATCGACGGCACCTCAGTCGATCTTCCGCTTCGCGAGGATCAGCGCCCCGACGATCGCCGCGGTCAGCAGCAGCGACGCCATCTCCACCAGCAACACGTAGTCGGTGTAGAGCACGAGCCCGAGCGCGCGGTAGCCGCCGAAGCCCTCGGGCAAGGCCGGCGCCTCCGGCAGCCCGCCGACCAACCTGAGGAAGTGCGCGAGCCCGAACACGCCGAGCAGCGCGCCGGCGAGCTTCACGAGGCGCTGGCGCGCGGCGCCGAAGTCGTCGGCGCGCAGGTTCAGCAGCATCACGACGAAGAGGAAGAGCACGACGATCGCGCCGGCGTAGACGATCAGCTGGATCGCGGCGACCAGATGCGCCTCGAGCAGCACGTAGATCACCGCGAGCGCCACCATCGTGACCACGAGGCTCAGCGCCGCGGCCACCGTGTTGCGCACGTTCGCGATCATCGCGATGGCCGAGACGGCCGCGAGCGCGGCGAAGAGGTAGAAGAGGACGACCGGCACCGTCACGCGGCGTCCCTCACGAGCAGCATCACGAAGCCGGTGACGAAGATGTTCACGATCGACAGCGGCAAGATGATCTTCCAGCACAGGTCCATGACCTGGTCGTAGCGGAAGCGCGGCAGCGTCCAGCGCAGCGCCATCTGGAGCCAGATCATCACGACGACCTTCAGCATGAAGCTGAGGAAGTGGAGGAGGATGCACAGACCCGTGGCGAAGCCTTCGCCGAAGCCCACCTGCGTCCCGATGAACCAGATGATCCACTCGGTGGAGGCCCACGGGATCGCCCAGCCGCCGAGGAAGAGCGTCGTCATCAGGCCGGCGATCACGACGACCTCGATGAACTCCGACATGAAGAACAGGCCGAAGCGCATGCCCGAGTACTCGAGGAAGTAGCCGGCGATGAGCTCCGACTCGCCCTCGGGCAGGTCGAAGGGCGGCCGCTTGTTCTCGGCCATCATCGTCGTCAGGAACATCACGAAGCCGAGCGGCTGCAGGAAGACGCCCCAGGCCGGCAGCCGGATCCAGTCGAGCCACGGCGGCAGCGCCTCGACGAAGGGCAGGAACTCGAGGAAGCCGAGCAGCCGGAAGGTCGTGTCCTGCGCGACGCACATCTGCTGGAGCTGAAGCGTCTGGAACACCATGAAGATGCCGACGACCGACAGGCCCATCGTCACTTCGTACGAGATCATCTGCGCCGTCGCGCGGATCCCGCCGAGCAACGACCAGTTGTTGTTGCTCGCCCAGCCGGCCATCACGGTGCCGTAGGTGGCGAGCGAGCCGATCGCGAAGATGTAGAGCAGGCCCCAGTCGGGGTTCGCGGCGACGAGCGAGAGCGTGTAGTCGCCGAAGTGGTAGACGCCGCCGAAGGGGATCACCGCGTACGCGACCACTGCCGGCGTGGCGGCGATCAACGGCGCGACGAGGTGCATCACGCGGTTCGCGCCCTGTGGGACCACGTCCTCCTTCGAGAGCAGCTTGATCACGTCGGCGAGCGGGTGCAGCAGGCCGATCAGCGTGATGCCGGCGATGTCGGCGCGGTTCGCGCCGATGCGGTCCTGCATCACCGCGCTCTGCTTGCGCTCGATCCACGTGATCACCGGCGCGAGCGCCGCGACGACGACGAGCAGGATGAAGATCGACTTGATCAGGACCTCGACGATCACGCCGCGCCTCCGCCCTCGAGGCCCGTGTCGCCGACCGCGTCGAGCGACGCGCCGGCGAAGGCCGCGACGCTCTCGGCGAGCGCCTTCGACACCTCGTGCGCATCGAAGCGGCCGTCGAAGCCGGCGAGGCCGAGCGCGGCGCCGAGCGCCGCGAGCGCCTCGCCCTCGGGGCGCGCGTCGAAGCCCGGCTCGACCGCCGGCACGACCTTCTGCACGCGGCCGGCGAAGTTCGTCAGCGTGCCGTGCTTCTCGGCCGCGACGCGCGCCGGCAGCAGCACGTGGGCCACGCGCTGGAGGTCGGAGGCGTGGCTGTCGAGCACGACGACCGTGTCGAGGCCGGCGAGCGCCTCGACGCCGCCGAGGTAGTCGGGGCCGAGCAGGTCGTGGCCGAGCACGATCAGGCCGTCGACGCCGCCGTGGCGGATGCGCTCGCACAGCGCCGCGGCGTCGTCGAAGCCGAGCCACTCGGCGCCGCGCGCGTTCGCGGCCTTCTCGGGCCGGATCAGGATCTCGTCCGCGCGGCCCTTCGGCACCGCGACCCCGGCGCTCTCGGCGCCGAGCGCGTCGAGGAGCCGCCGGAACACGAACAGGTCCTCGTTCGTCGCATGCGCCGACGCGACGCCGGCGATCACGCCGGCCCCCGAAGCCTTGCGCAGCCGCGCGAGCCGCGCCGCCGCGGCGCCGACCGCGGCGTCGTAGTCGACGGCCTCGGGCACGCCGAGCTCGCCGCGCACGAGCGCGTGGCGCAGCCGGTCGGACGCGCCGATCGCCTTGTACGACATCCGGCCCTCGTCGCAGATCCAGGTCTCGTTGACCGCGTCGTTGCGCCGCGGCACGGAGCGGTAGACCTTGTTGTTCGCGACGCCGAGGTGGACGTTGCAGCCGCGCGAGCAGCCGGTGCAGACGCCGGGCACGTCGTCGAGGAACCAGACCCGGATCACGAAGCGGAAATCCTTGGTAGTGAGCGCGCCGACCGGGCAGATGTCGGCGACGTTCATCGAGTAGTCGTTGTCGAGCGGCACGCCCGGGAAGGTCTCGATCACCGAGTGGTCGCCGCGGCCGAGCACGACGAGCTCGTCGGTTCCGGGCACCTCGCGGCAGAAGCGCACGCAGCGGCGGCACAGGATGCAGCGCTCCTGGTCGAAGACGATCGTCGGCCCGAGCTCGACGTTCTTCTTCAGCGCGCGGCGCGGCTCGCGCGTGCGCGCCTGCGCGACGCCGTAGTCGAAGGCGTAGTCCTGGAGCTTGCACTCGCCGGCCTGGTCGCAGATCGGGCAGTCGAGCGGGTGGTTGACGAGCAGGAGCTCCATCACGCCCTCGCGCGCCTTCTGCACGCGATCGCTCGTCGTGCTCACGACCATGCCGTCGGCCACCGGCGTGTTGCACGCGATCTGGAGCTTCGGCATGCCCTCGATCTCGACCTGGCACAGCCGGCACGAGCCGTCGATCGAGAGCTTCGGGTGCCAGCAGTAGTGCGGAACGTCGACGCCGTTCATCAGCAGGCCGGCGTCGTCGAGCGCCTGCAGCAGCGTGCGGCCCTCGGCGACCTCGAGCTCGGTTCCGTCGACGGTGATTCGCGGCATCAGAGTTCGAAGCTCTGCGGGAAGGGGCAGCGGCGCTGGCGCACGTGCTGCTCGAAGTCGTCGCGGAAGTGGCGCAGCAGGCCCTGCACCGGCCAGGCCGCGGCGTCGGCGAACGCGCAGATCGTCTGGCCCTCCATCTTCGCGGCGACGTCGAGCAGGATCCCGAGGTCCTCGTCGCTGCCGGCGCCGCGCTCGATGCGCTCGACGATCTTGTGCATCCAGCCCGTGCCCTCGCGGCACTGCGTGCACTGGCCGCAGGACTCGTCGCGGAAGAAGTAGGTGATGACGCAGGCGGTGCGGACCATGCAGGTGGTGTCGTCCATCACCATGATCCCGCCGGTGCCGAGCATCGTCTTGCGCTCGCGCAGCGCCTCGTTCGCCATCGGCACGTCGAGCTGGCCGGCCGGCAGGATCGGCATCGACATGCCGCCCGGGATCACGCCCTTGACCTTGCGGCCGCCCGGCACGCCGCCGGCGTGATCGAAGACGATCTCGTCGAGGCGCGTGCCGAGCGGCAGCTCGTACAGGCCCGGCCGCTCGACGTGGCCCGAAACGCCGAAGATCGTCGTGCCCGGGCTCTTCTCGGTGCCGAAGCCGCGGAACCAGTCGGCGCCCTTCGCGACGATGTGCGGCACGTGCGAGAAGGTCTCGACGTTGTTGACCGTCGTCGGCATCCCGAACGCGCCGTACTGCGCCGGGAAGGGCGGCTTCTTGCGCGGCTGGCCCTTCTTGCCCTCGAGCGACTCGAGCAGGCCCGTCTCCTCGCCGCAGATGTACGCGCCGGCGCCGCGCTGCATCACGACCTCGTGGCGGAAGCCGGTGCCCATCGCGTTCGCGCCGAGATGGCCCTTCGCGGTGGCCTCGTCGATCGCGCGCTGGAGGATGCGCGCCGGCTCGGCGTACTCGCCGCGGATGTAGACGAAGGTCTTCTCGGCGCCGGTGGCCCACGCGGCGATCAGGATGCCCTCGAGCATCTGCTGCGAGCCGCGCTCGATCAGGATGCGGTCCTTGAACGAGCCGGGCTCCGACTCGTCGGCGTTGCAGACGAGGTACTTCGGCTGGTCCGTGTCGCTCGGCATGAACGACCACTTGAGGCCGGTCGAGAAGCCGGCGCCGCCGCGGCCCTGGAGGCCCGAGGCCTTCACGAGCTCGATCACGTCGGCCGGCGCCATCTCGGTGAGCGCCTTGCGCGCGGCGCGCCAGCCGCCGCGGCGCTCGTAGCCCTCGAGCGTCGCGAAGTCGTCGTCGCCGAAGTGCTCGGTCAGGTAGCCGGTCGTGTGCGGGACCTTGAGCATGCGCGGGTCTTCTAGTCGAGCGCGTCGAGCACGGCCACCGCGCGCTCGACGTCGAGGTCTTCGTGGTAGCGGTCGTCGACGCGCATCATCGGGGCGTACGCGCACGCGCCCAGGCACTCCTCGTGGCCGAGGTGGATGCGCCCGTCCGGCGTGTTGCCCGACTCGTCGACGCCGAGGTGGCGCTCGAGCGCCGCCAGCAGGCCGCGCGCGCCGCGCAGCGAGCAGGGCAGGTTCGTGCACACGTGGACGTGGTGCCGCGGCTGCGGCGAGGCGAAGAACATGTTGTAGAAGGAGACCACCTCCATCACCTCGACGGGGCGGATCTCGAAGATCTCGGCCAGCTCGCGCGCGGTGTCGGGGCTCACGTGGCCGAGCTCGTCGTGCACGACGTGGAGCGCCGGCAGCAGCGCGCCGCGCTTGCGGGGGTACTTCGCGATCTCGGCGTCGATGCGCGCGCGCGCGTCCGCGGAGATCACCACTCGAGCCCGCCCTTCATCCACTCGTAGAACAGGCCCACCGCCAGCGGGATCGTGAACACGAGCATTGCCCCGTAGCCGAACCAGCCCAGCTCGGTGAAGACGGCGCCCCACGGGTAGAAGAAGATCGCCTCGACGTCGAAGACGACGAAGAGGATCGCGACCATGTAGAACTTCACCGCGTAGCGCTGGCGCGGCGGCATGATCTGGCGCTCGCCGCACTCGAAGGGCTCCTGCTTCTCGGCGAACTCGCGGAGCGGGCCGAGCAGCAGGTGCACGCCGAGCATCGCGCAGACGATGATGATCCCGACGGTGACGACGACGAGAACACCCGTGTACTCGGCGAGCATGGGGACCGCGCCCTCCTGACTCGGCGCCGTCCGGCGCCTCAACACCGCCCGGTGTAATGCGAAAGAAGCGAAAAGTGCCCGTACCGACGGGAAAAACCGCGCGGAAGGTACTCGTGGCCCCCCGGTGCGTCAAGAAATCCGGGCGCGCGCAAGTGCGCGCCACTGCGGTGATATGCTCCGCGCGTGGCGATTCCCGTGGCGGTCCTCGGCGCCGGAAGCTTCGGCACCTGCCTCGCCATGCTCTGCGCCCGCGAGCACGACGTGACCCTGTGGGCGCGCCGGCCCGAAGTGGCCGAGGCCATCGAGCGAGAGCGTCGGAATCCCCACTACCTCGCCGACCTGCCGCTGCCCGACCGGGTCCGGGCGACCGCCGACCTCGCCGATGCGCTCGCCGACCGCGAGATCGTGATCTGCGCGGTGCCGAGCCACGGCGTCCGCGAGGTGATGGGCCGGGCGGCGGGCGCGCTGCGCCCCGACGCGATCGTCGTCTCGACGGTCAAGGGCATCGAGACCGACACCTGGATGCGGATGGACGAGGTGCTCGCCGCGGTGCTCGAGCCCCCGATGCACCCGCGCCTGGTGTTCCTGTCGGGGCCCTCGTTCGCCCGCGAGATCGCCGACGGCCAGCCCACCGCGGTGACGCTCGCCTGCGCCGTCGAGAGCTACGCGATCTCGGTGCAGCAGTCGATCTCGACCCCGACCTTCCGCTGCTACACGAGCCGCGACGTGATCGGCGCGGAGCTCGGCGGGGCGCTGAAGAACGTCATCGCGATCGCCGTCGGGATCTGCGACGGCCTCGGGCTCGGCCAGAACGCCCGCGCCGGCCTGATGACGCGCGGCCTGCGCGAGATCACCCGGCTCGGCACCCACCTCGGCGCCGACCCGATGACCTTCCTCGGGCTCGCCGGGATGGGCGACCTCGTGCTCACCTGCACCGGCGACCTGTCGCGCAACCGCAAGGTCGGCCTCGGGCTCGCCGCCGGCCGCAGCCTCGACGAGATCGTCGGCTCGATGAGCGAGGTCGCCGAGGGCGTGCGCACGACCCGGGCCGCGTGCGCGCTCGCCCGCCAGCACGGGGTCGAGATGCCGATCAGCGAGGGCGTGCGCCTGGTGCTCGACGGCGAGCTGTCGCCGGCCGAAGCGGCCCGGCTGCTGATGAGCCGCCAGCTGCGCAGCGAGAACGAGTAGGGGCAGGCGGGCCGGCAGAATAAGCGAACGCGTTCTCAAATCTGGGCGTGCGCCCGCTCTCCCGCGCTCGCGGCCCCGGAACCTGCTACGGTTGGTCGCCTGTTGAAAACGCATTTCATTTTCGATCCGATCGATCCGACCGAGACCCCGTGACCGCGATCCTCCAGACCCCGGCCGCCGAGCGGCTCGACGAGGGCCCCGAGCCCCAGCCGCTGTCGCGCGTCGCCCCCGGGCGCCGCGCGGTCGTCGTCGCGGTCGACGGCTCGACCGCGATCGGGCGCCGCCTGTACGACCTCGGCTTCCGGCCCGGCACCGCGCTGCGCGTCGTGCGCCGCGCCCCGCTCGGCGACCCGACGACCTACGAGCTGCGCGGCTCGCGCTTCTGCCTGCGCCGCGCCGAGGCCGCGCGGGTCGCGGTGGCGCTCGACCCCGACGAATGAGGGCGGGCGAGCGACGGGCCGTGCCTGGGCTCGGACCGAGCGAGGCGCTGCGCGGATGAGCTCCGCCAGCGAGGCGCTGCGCGCGGCTCCGGGCGACGCGCTGCGGCTCGGCCTGCTCGGCGCGCCGAACTCCGGCAAGACGACGCTCTTCAACGCGCTGACCGGCCTGCGCGCGCGCGTCGGCAACTACCCCGGCGTCACCGTCGAGCGGCGCGAGGGCCACGTTCGGCTCGGCTCGCGCGCGGCGGTGATCGTCGACCTGCCGGGCACCTACAGCCTCGAGCCGCTGTCGGCCGACGAGGAGGTCGTCGTGCGCGTGCTCGCCGGCGAGCTCGACGCGGCGCCCGACGCGCTCGTCGTCGTCGCCGACGCGTGCAGCCTCGAGCGCTCGCTGCCCTTCGTCGCC
>CAZQYK010000644.1:0-3770 GCA_964597285.1 uncultured Spirochaetales bacterium | reverse complement strand
GTGCCTCCGGGGAGGTAAAGCGGAGCCAGGGAACGCGACTAACGGCCTCGGCGGTGCACCGACCCCCCAGCCTACTCGACACTCAGAGTTGCAGGCGAGCCATGAGCCGGAGGCACCCCCGGCCGCCCGCGCCGCTCTTGCTCGTGGGGATCGATCCACACATGACTCCCGCCCGCACCCGGGAACGGGTCTTTTCAGCGCAACGCGTCGAGCACCGCGCGGAAGTCCTCGGGATCCGGGCTCTCCGCTTCGATCTCCTCGAAGCGGAGCGTCGCGGCGTGCAGCATGTGGCGCGGGGCCGGCCGGGATCCGGCGGGCGGCGCGTAGGTGCGGTCGCCGAGCAGCGGGTGGCCGAGGTGGGCGAGGGTCGCGCGCACCTGGTGCAGGAAGCCGGTCGTCGTGGTCACCTCGAGCAGCGCCGCGCCGCGCAGGCGCTCGGCGACGCGCCAGCGCGTCTCGCAGATGCGCGCGCCTGCGCGCTCGCGCGCGTTCGCGGCGCGGACGAACGCGGGCCGGTGGCGCGCGACGACGAGCGGCAGCGCGACGTGTCCCTCGTCGTCGGCAGGTTCGCCGCTCGCGATCGCGCGGTAGCGCTTCTCGACGCGGTGCGCGCGGAACGCGCCGCGCAGGCGCCGCCACGCGTCCTCGCGAGTCGCGAGCAGCAGCGCGCCCGACGTGTCGACGTCGAGCCGGTGCACGACGCCGCTGCGCAGCGCGCCTTCGCCGACGCCGTGCATCTCGGGGTGGCGCGCGATCGCCGCGCCGAACAGCGTGCCGCGCTCGCCGGGCTCGAGCGGGTGCACCGGCACGCCGGCCGGCTTGTCGACGACGAGCCAGCCCGGGCCGCGCGCGAGCACGGCGAGCGCCTGCTCCGGCTCGGGCGCGACGCGCTCGTCCTCGGGCCGCGTCGCGCCCTCGATCTCGACGCGCTCGCCGCCGCGCAGCGCGAGCCCCTTCGCCGCCGCCGAGACCGCGCGCCCGTCGATGCGCACGAGCCCGCGCGCGAGCAACCGCCGCGACTCGGCGCGCGACAGCGCGAGGCGCTCGGCGAGGAACGCGTCGAGCCGCCGCCCGATCTCGTCGGGCCTCACCTCGTGCGTGCGCGTCGCGCCCATCGGATGCAGTATGGACCAGCGCCCGGCCGTCGCGGCGCGGTCCCGTTGACACCCCCGGGCGCAGGGTCACAATCGCGCACCGGAGTCCTCCCGTGCCGGCCCCCCGAACTCAACGCGTCCAGATCATGGACACGACGCTGCGCGACGGCGAGCAGACGCCGGACGTCGCCTACACCCCCGCCGAGAAGCTCCAGCTCGCGCGCATCCTGCTCTCCGAGGTCCAGGTCGACCGCATCGAGATCGCGTCGACGCGCGTCTCGAAGGGCGAGCGCGAGGCGGCGCGGCTGATCACGCGCTGGGCGCGCGGCAAGCGCTGGCTCTCGCGCGTCGAGATCCTCGGCTACTGCGACGGGCGCGCATCGGTCGACTGGGTGGCCGGCACCGGCGGCCGTGTGATGAACCTGCTCGTCAAGGGCTCGGAGCGCCACTGCCGCACCCAGCTGCGGATGACGCCGGAGAAGCTGCGCGACGCCGTCGCGCAGACCGCGCGGGCCGCGAAGAGAAGGCGCATCGCGCTCAACGCCTACCTCGAAGACTGGTCGAACGGCGTGCGCGACTCCTTCGACTACGTGTTCGCGATGGTGCAGCTGATGCGCGAGCTCGGCGTCGCGCGCGTCTACCTCGCCGACACGCTCGGCGTGTTCGCGCCCGACGACGTCGAGCGCTACGTCGGCCTGATGACTTCGACCTGGCCCGACGTCGCGTTCGAGTTCCACGCGCACAACGACTACGGCCTCGCGAACGCGAACTGCCTCGCCGCGGTGCGCGCCGGCGCCCGGGGCGTGCACACGAGCGTCAACGGGATGGGCGAGCGCACCGGCAACACCCGCCTCGCCGAGGTGGTCGCCGCGCTGCACGACCACACCGAGTTCCGCACGCAGGTGGCGGAGTCGAAGCTGTCGGCGATCTCGCAGCTCGTCGCGCGCTTCAGCGGCAAGGACGTCGCCGCGAACAGCCCGATCGTCGGCCGCGACGTCTACACGCAGACGGCCGGCATCCACGCCGAGGGGGACGCGAAGGGCGCCCTTTCCGCGAGCCGCATCTCGCCCGGCCGCTTCGGCGGCCGCCGCCAGTACGCGCTCGGCAAGCTCTCGGGCAAGGCCTCGCTCGACCACAATCTGAAGACGCTCGGCATCGTGCTGCCGGCGGCCGACCGCGAGCTCGTGCTCCAGCGCATCGTCGAGCTCGGCGACAAGAAGCACACCGTCGTCGCCGAGGACCTGCCCTACATCATCGCCGACGTGCTGAAGACGCCCGAGGAGCAGCGCGTGCGCGTGCGCGACTGGCGCGTCGCGGTCGCCACCGGAGCGCCGCCGAGCGCCGAGGTGACGCTCGCCCACAAGCGGCGCAGCGCGAAGGCGCGCGCCGAGGGCGACGGCGGCTACGACGCGTTCATGACCGCGCTGCGCAAGGCGGCGAAGAAGCTCGGCATCGAGGTCGCGCGCCTCACCGACTTCCGCGTGCGCATCCCGCCCGGCGGCCGCACGACGGCGCTCGTCGAGACGCTGATCAGCTGGCAGCGCGAGAAGCGGCCGCGCGACAGCTTCACGACGCTCGGCGTCGACTCGGACCAGCTCGCCGCCGCGGTGATCGCGACCGAGAAGATGCTGAACGCGCTCGCGGCGCGCCGGGCGCGGTGACGCGGCGCCCGCTCGCGCCCGCCGCCCCCGCGACGAAGACGCTCGCCCTCGCCGCGGCCGCCCTCTTCGCGTCGGCCTGCGCGTCGTTCGAGCTCGACCCCCGCTACCGCCCGAGCGCGAGCGCGCTCGAGATCGTCGCGGTGCTCGAGCGCCACGTGCCCGACGACACCTACCGCTTCGAGCCGGCGCGCGACTTCACCGACCGCAACGTCTACCGCAGCACGCTGCTGCGCCTCGAGAATCTCGAGCGGCTGCACGCCGAGGCGCTGCGCGCGGGCCACCTCGACGGCGTGATCGCGTTCGCGAAGGCGCGCGCGCTCGAGCGGCTGCGCGCCTTCGACCTCGCGGCGACCGAGTACCGCTTCGCGGCCGGGCGCGAGGACGCGCTGCGCGCCGAGGCGCTGCGCAGCGCCGACCTCTGCGACGCGCTCGCCCGCGCCGCCGAGGCGCCGTCGCCGCTCGCGCCGGCGCCGGCCGCGGACGGCGCGCTCGCGCTGCCCGCCCCCGACGCCGCGCTCGCCGTCTTCGAGGCGCGCGCGGCCGAGCTCGAGGAGCTCGCGCGCGCGGCGCAGGGCACACACCACGCCGCGGTCGTCGCCGAGGAGATCGAGCGCGTCGACGTCGAGCGCGCGCGCTACTTCGCGCGGCTGCGCGACGTGATCCCCGACGGCGACCTGCGCGCGGTGAGCGAGCTCGAGCGCGTCGCGGTGAGCCACGCCGACAGCAAGTACGCGCTGCGCCACCTGCTCGCGCTCGCGGACCTCTACGCCGACCTCTCGCTCGAGTACGTGCAGGCCCACCCGCCCGAGGGCCTGCGCTTCGACCCCGCCCGCTTCCGCGACCTCGTCGACTCCGGCGCGCGCCTGTACGAGATGGTCGCCGCGCGCGACGGCACGCCCGAGAAGCTCGAGGCGGCGCGGCGCCTCGAGGCCTTTCTCGCGTTCTCGCTGTCGGTCGACCGCGACCGGTTCACGCCGTGACCCGGCAGGTCGCCGCGCTCGGCGCCGTGACCCGG
>CAZQYK010000643.1:0-2817 GCA_964597285.1 uncultured Spirochaetales bacterium | reverse complement strand
GGCTGGCGGGCCGAGGCCGCGGACGGTCCGGTCGCGTGGGAGGAGCTCGACGCCGAGCTGGACGCGCTCGCGCCGGAGCATCCGTTGTTCCGCGACGCGCAGCGGCTGCGCGGGCTCTGGCGCATCGAGAGCGGCGATGCGGCGCGAGCCCGCGAGGCCCTCGCGATCGTCGACCGCGTGCTGCGTCCGCGGCCCGACGATCTCCTGCTGCGCGCCCGCGCCTGCGTCGCCGCCGGGGAGCACCGCGCCGCGCTCGACACGCTGCAGATCGTCGGGATCTACCTGCACTCCTCGGCCGAGCAGCACCCCGGCCGCATCCGCCAGGCGAGGCAGATCGCGGAGTCGGTTCCGCCGCTGCCGGAGCTGCGTCTGCTGCGCAAGACGGTCGAGGTCCGTCTCGACATCGCGCAGAAGCTGCGGCGGCGCCAGCAGGAGCGGTGGCGCGGTCCGCGGCCGCCGGGGCGTTAGCCGGAGCTCAGTCGTCTCCGCGCGCCGCGGCGTGCAGCGCGCGCACCGCGTCGAGCGTATCGGCGTCGGCGGCGTCCTTGTCGGGACGGTGACGCACGACGCGCGCGAAGCGCAGCGCGAGGCCGGCCGGGTAGTGCGGGTCCGCCCCTGGGTCGGCCGCCCGGCGAGCCAGCACAGCCCGGCGCCACGCTCGTCGGGTCCGAGCCGGCGCAGCAGCTCGGCCAGCCGCTCGATCTTCTCGCGGCGCGAGCGCGTCGCGCCGACGCGCCGCGAGGTCTCGACGAGCTCGGCGAGCCGCATGGCGCGGGCGATCCGGCGCGGGACATCGCGCCGAGGCTATGCGACGGCGCGAGCGGGCGCCGGCAGCGCGGCGCGGCGCCCCGCGCGAGGCATTCAGGCGGCCGGTGGACGGCCGATGAAGGGGAGGGCCCGCGCGTCGCCGGCCCGGGAGGTCCGGATGCAGTCCATCGCGATGCTCGGAACGCTGGCCTTCGTGCTCGCCGGCACGGCGACCGGGCTGCGGCTGCTGCGGCTCGCGCGCCGCAGCGGCCAGCGGCCGGAGCTCTACCTCGGCGCGTCGCTCTTCGCGTACGCGGCGCTCGGACAGCCGGCGGTCCTCGCGAGCCGCGCGCTCGGCGCAGGCGCGCGCGTCTGGCTGCTCGCGCTCGGCCTGCTCGCGATCGGCACCAGCGTCGCGATGGCGCTGCGCTTCGTGCGCCACGTCTACCGGCCCGACGCCGGCTGGGCGCGCGCGGCGGTCGCGGTCGGCAGCGCACTCGCCGCCGGCTCGGCGCTCGTGATCCTCGTGAGCCTGTCCGACGTCCCGGGTGAGCAGACGCCGGGCGTGCGGCTCGGCGTCGCGCTGCTCTCGGTCGTGTTCGGCCTCGCGAACCTGTGGAGCGCCGTCGAGTCGCTCCGCTACCACCGCATGATGCGCCGCCGCCAGGCGCTCGGCCTCGCCGACCCGATCGTCACGAACCGCTTCCTGCTCTGGGGCGTCGGCACGAGCACGGTCGGCCTCAGCAGCTTCGCGATGATCGCGTGCGCCGCCGCCGGGCTCGACACGGTGACGCACCCGCTGCCGCTGCTGCTCACCGCGGCGTCGGGGACGATCGTGTCGTGCTGCTGGACCCTCGCGTTCTTCCCGGTCTCCGGCTATCGGCGCCTCGTCGCCGGCCGCGCGGCGGCGCAGGAGGGCTGACCGTGGCCGACGCGGCGGCGTTCACGATCGTCTGCGAGCGGCTCGAGCAGGAGACCTCGCTCGACCGCCTCGAGGCGCGCGGCACCGTGCGCATCGCGCTGCGCAGGGCGGGCCTCGAGGCCGCGACGGTGTCGCCGGGCCAGATGCGGGTCGTGCTCGAGAAGGTGCTGCCGGCCGAGCTCGACGCGCGCAGCGTCGCCGACGGCGCCGCGCACTGCCGCCGCCTCGTCGAGCTGCTCGCGCAGCTCGCCGTCGAGCAGCGCGACGCCCCCGAAGACGTCTTCGCCCGCCTCGGCGGCGGCGTGCGCTGATCTCGCCGAGGCCGGGCTCCGCGTCAGCCCTCGACGCCGAGCCAGCAGCGCAGATCGGCGTGCGAGTCGACCACCCGGTCGGCCTCGGGCAGCTCGGAGGGGTCGTCGTTTCGGGCGCGGATGCGCGCGCTCGCCATCCCGAGCGCGCGCGCTCCGGCCACGTCGGTGCGGAGCAGGTCGCCGACGTGCAGCGCGCGCTCGGGCGCGACGCCGAGCGGCGCGAGCGCGGCGCGGAACGCGCGCGGATCGGGCTTCGGCACGCCGACCTCGTCCGAGAACGCGAGCGACTCGAGCCGCTCGAGCAGCCCGTGGCGCTCGAGGTGCGCGCGCACGACGCGGCCGGGCGTCAGGCCGGTGTCGCAGACCAGGCCGCGGCGCACGCCCGCGCGGCCGAGCGCGTCGAGTGTCGCCGCCGCGCCGTCGAGCGCGAGCACGCGGCTCGTGTGCGAGGCCTCCTCGAAGAGCGCGACCAGGTGCTCGAGGGCGGGGTGCGGATCGCGCAGCCCGAGCTCCGCGAGCGCCCAGCGCGCCACCTGCGGCGCGCCGCTGTCGATGCCCTCGGACCACAGCCGCATGTGACGCGACCACGCGGCGTCGAAGGCCAGCGCCGCGCGCTCGCGCGGCACCTCGGCGCCGGCCTCGCGCGCCGCCGACTGGAGCTCGACGACGCGCAGCGCGTGCGCCGACTCCCAGTCGTCCTCGTAGAGCAGCGTGTTCCAGCAGTCGAAGGTCACCGCCTCCGGCCGCGGCGCGCGCTCGGAGGCGCGCTGCGCCGCGGCCTCGCGCGCGGCGAGCGCGCCGCGCAGGCACGCCGCCTCGAGCACGTCCGCGAGCGCG
>CAZQYK010000642.1:0-3460 GCA_964597285.1 uncultured Spirochaetales bacterium | reverse complement strand
ATCGCGAGGGTCGTCGATGACATAGGGGTCCATTCCCGGCGCGAGCTGCACGTCGTGTGCCGATCGGAGCGCGCGTCGCAGCGGCGACGCCGTGCGCCCCTGGGCGGCCGCACCGCGCTTTCTACAAAGCGTCGGCGACGGGCGCCGCGGGACGCATCTGGGGCGCCGCGGGACGCGGGCGGGGCGGTGCGACGCCGCGAGCGGCCGCCTCGCTGGCACGGATCCTGAACCTTCTCCCCCCCAGGACCAGGAGGACCCATGAGCGACTACCGCACCTTCCTCGTTCCCTACGACTTCTCGGCGCACTCGCGCGCGGCGCTGTTCGCGGCGGTCGACCTCGCCAAGCGCTTCGAGGCCGACCTCCACCTGCTGCACGTGATCCAGCCGCCGACCTTCGCGTACGGCTACGGCGCCTACGGCGGCGCCGTAGCGCCGCCGCCGGTCGACATGGCCGACGTGCGTGACGCTGCGATCAGGTCGCTCGCCGACGTCGCGTCGGGCGTCGAGGGCGCCACCGGCGCGGTCGAGCCGCACGTGATCGAGGGCCACGGCGTCGCCGCCCGGATCTGCGAGCTCGCCGAGAAGATCGGCGCGGACCTGATCGTGATGGGCACGCACGGCCGCACCGGCCTCGCCCACGTCTTTCTCGGCAGCGTCGCCGAGCGCACGCTCCGCTCGGCGCCGTGCCCGGTGCTGAGCGTGCAGGCGCGTGAGGAGGGGGCGGGCTAGCTCCCGACGATCGACACGAACGACACGCAGCGCCCCGGCTGGCCGCCGAGGTTGTGAGTCAGGCCGAGCTTCGGGTCCCGGATCTGGCGCTCGCCGGCCTCGCCGCGCAGCTGGAGCCACATCTCGTACATCATCCGCAGGCCGCTCGCGCCGATCGGGTGGCCGAAGCTCTTGAGCCCGCCGTCGGGGTTCACCGGCTGTGGGCCGTCGCCGTCGAAGCGCCCGTCGAGCACGTCCTGCCAGCCCTTGCCGCGCTCCGAGAAGCCCATGTCCTCCATCAGCACGAGCTCGGTCGCGGTGAAGCAGTCGTGCACCTCGGCCATCGAGATCTCCTCGCGCGGGCTCGCGACTCCCGCCTGCGCGTAGGCGTCCTGCGAGCTCGCGACCACCTCCTGGAAGGTCGTGAAGTCGTAGTCCTGGCTGAAGTAGCCCTCGGCCGGGCCGGCGACGAAGGACAGCGCCTTGATGAAGATCGGGTGGTCCGTGTACTTGTGCGCGTCCTCGGCGCGGCACAGGACCGCCGCCGCCGAGCCGTCGGAGACGCCAGAGCAGTCGAAGACGCCGAACATGCCGGCGACGCGCGGGCTGTTCAGGATGGTCTCCATCGGCACCTCCTTGCGGAACTGCGCCTTCGGGTTCTTCGCGCCGTTCACGTGGTTCTTCCACGCGATGCGGCCGATCACCTCCTTCAGCGTGCCCTCGTCGACGCCGTACTTCTTGGCGTACGCGGGCGCGAGCAGGCTGAACATCGCCGGCGCCGACATGTTCTGGCCGGTGCCGTCGTCCGGTGGCCGGTTGCTGACGAGGCCCGAGTAGCCCGAGTCCTTGAGCTTCTCGACGCCGATCGCCATCGCGACGTCGTAGGCGCCCGACGCGACCGCGTAGGCCGCGTTGCGGATCGCCTCGCTGCCGGTCGCGCACATGTTCTCGAGGCGCGTCACCGGGCGGTAGTCGAGCTTCAGCGCCTCGGAGAGCACGAGGCCCGACGTGCCGCTGCTCATCGTGCCGAGCCAGTACGCGTCGACCTGCGCCGGCTCGACTCCCGCCGAGCGGTAGGCCTCCGAAGCGGCGTCGACGAGCAGGTCGTCGGCGCCCTTGTCCCAGTGCTCGCCGAAGGGCGTGCAGCCCATGCCGACGATCGCGACGCGGTCCTTGATGCCCTTGCTCGCCATCTCGTTCTCCTCGCTTCAGCGCCTGGGACGCGCCTTCCAGAAGTAGTTGTGCACTCCCTGCCCGGTGTAGAGCCGGCGGAAGGTCATCTCGAGCTCGTCGCCGATCTTCACGTCGGCCGGGTTGACGTCGGTGAGCTCGCACGACAGGCGGCCGCCGCCGTCGAAGTCGAGCACCGCGGCGACGGCCGGCGGCTGCAGCGAGTACGCGAGGTGGTCGAGCGTGTAGGTCGCGATCCGGCACGCGACGTCGGCGAAGGGCTCGTCGCGCATCCGGTCGACCGCGCCGCACGCGCTGCAGACGCGCTGCGGCGGCAGCTGGCCGGCGTCGCACGCGGTGCAGCGCGAGCCGACGAAGCCGAGCTTCCAGCGCTCGTGGCGGTGCATCGGCGGCGCGGCCGGGCGGTCGGGCTCGGGCCGGCGCGGCGGCTCGAAGGGCAGCACGCCGCGCCACTTGAGCCAGGTGTGGTACGCGAGGTCGTCGCGCTTCGACGCGATCCACGCGTCGACTCCGTGCCGCGGGCGGCCGTCGGCGATGCGGTCGGTGACCTCGAAGACGGCCGCGTCGCAGCCGTCGGCGAGCGACGCGACGAGGATGCGGTCGCCCGGCTTCGCCGCGTCGAGCGCGCGCGCGAGCAGCAGGCCCGCGTGCGCCGCGCCGGCCCGGCCGACCGACGCCGCGAGCGGGTCGGCGAGCTGCTCGGGCTTGAGCTGCAGCGCGCGCGGCAGGCCCGCGACGGCGCGTGGCAGCGTCGCGTCGAGGATCACCGTCGCTAGCTCCGACGGCTCGAAGCCGGCGTCCTTCAGCGCGCGGATCGCGCAGTCGGCGAGCACCGGTCCGAGCACCTCGGCGCCGAAGCGCTCCTCCCACTGCTTCGCGAAGCGGTCCTCGGGCAGCCGCCAGACGTCGAGCACCTCGGTCGTCGCCGACGCGCGGCCGCGCAGCCTTGCCACGGCCTCGTCGTCGGGGCCGCAGACGAACGCGCACGCCGCGTCGCCCGACGCGCTCTCGCGCCCGCCGCCGGGCGCGCCGACGACGACGTCGGACGCGGCGACGAGCGCGCGGCGACCGGCGGCCGCGAGGTCGAGGCCGGTGAGGAGCGCCGAGAGGCCGGCGCGCGACGTCGCGCCGAGCTCGAGCGAGCGCACCTCCGCCGGCAGCGAGAGGGCCGCGTGCAGCGTGGCCGCGTTGCTCTTCTCGGCGTAGGGCGGGCTCGTCGTCGCGAGCAGCAGCGCGTCGAGCGCGCCGGCGCCGCCGGCGAGCGCCTCGCGGCTCGCCTCGACCGCCATCGACACCGCGTCCTCGTCGTAGCTCGCGACCGCGCGTGCGCCCCTGCCGGCGCCGATCGCCGCGCGCTGCACGCGGAAGTAGGGGACGTAGCTGCCGTAGCGGGTGATGCCTGCCAAGTGCGGGCCTCCGTGATCGAGACGGTTCGGGCGGGGCGCCGCGCGGCCGCCGCCCGGGCATTCTACCCGACCGGGGTGCGCGTCGCGTCCGAGGGCGCGCGCCGATAGGATCTGCGCGTCGCCCCCGGTGCGGAAGGACCTCCGATGACCGAAGC
>CAZQYK010000641.1:0-4367 GCA_964597285.1 uncultured Spirochaetales bacterium | reverse complement strand
GGAGTAGTGCAAGCCGGCGCAGCCGGCGCGCAGCGAGGCGAAGCCGAGGGGCCTCAGTCGCCCTCGTGCAGCGCGCGCGGGTCGATCTCGAGGTAGCGCGAGAGCCAGCGCACGCCGAGGTAGAAGGGCAGCGTGTCGAGCAGCGCGACGAGCATCTTGAAGACGTAGCCCGACGCGATGAAGAACGCGAGCTGCGACGCGATCGGCTGCGACGCGTCGACCGGCAGCGCGCGCGCCCAGAAGTGCGTGATCGTGATGACGGCGACGGTGTCGACGAGCTGGCTCACGAGCGTCGACCCGTTGTTGCGCAGCCACAGGTGGCGACCTCCCGTCAGGCGCTTCCAGAAGTGGAACAGGGAGACGTCGCAGAGCTGCGCCGCGAGGTAGGCGATCATCGACGCGAAGACCGCGCCCATCGTCAGCAGCCGGATCCGGAAGAAGGCGTACTCGTAGGCGTCCGGCGGCGGCAGGCCGGTCGCCGGGTCGAGCGCGACCGCCGGCGGCAGCGCGCCGCCGAGCCACAGGAAGGCGACGACCCAGAGGTTCAGGCCGAGCCCGACCCACACCACCGCGCTCGCGCGCGCGCGGCCGTAGATCTCGCTGATGAAGTCGGTGCACAGGAAGGTGATCGGGTACGGCAGCACGCCGATCGCGACGATCATCGGCACGCGCAGGCCGCCGATCTCGAACGACAGGTCGACGAAGCGCGACACCCCGAGGATGTTCAGCATCGTCATCGAGCCGAGGAAGAGCCCGGCGAGCACGAGGAACACCCGCTCGCGACGCGCCTGGAGGGCCGACGCCTCGATCGGGTGCAGCGCGGTCACGCGCGGAACATACGCTCCGGGGAGCGGAGGGTCGAGACGGCCGGAGCCCGCGGCTAGCGCGAGGCGTGCAGGTTGCCGCGGCGCACCGTGAAGTCGCGGTCGGTGCTGAAGACCTTGAGCGGCTCCCAGCCGGGCAGGTCGGACATGCGCGGCATGCCGCTCGTCATCGCGCCGGTCGGGTCGATGACCCACGGATCGTTCGCGTCCTCGAACCAGAGCGTCACCATGTGGTGCTGGTCGTCGGACTTCTGTACGACGATCGCGCGGAACACCTCGTCCTCGCCGAAGCCGATGTCGAGCAGGAAGTGGTAAGCGAGCAGCTCGAGCCCGTCGCAGTCGTCGCCGTTGTTGCGGAAGGTCTCCTCGGTCGTCGCCCAGTGGTCGACCGCGCCGTCGGGGACGTAGTGATCGCGCGCCTGCTCCTGGATCCACGCGGCGACCTCGCGCGCCAGCGCTCGCTTGCGCTCGGCGCGGAACGCCAGGTACTTCGAGCGCAGCTCTCCGCGCTCGGCCGGGTCGACCCGCTGCGGCTGCGCGGCGACGGCCGGCGGCGCGGCGAGGTCGGTGCGCTCGCGCTGCTGCCAGCCGCGGATCTTGCGGCTCCACGCGTCGCCCGGGTCGGGCTCGGCGAAGTAGCTGTAGCCGGCCACCGGCAGCGGCGTCCGGCAGCCGCCGGCCGCGAGCAGCAGCAGGCCCACGGCGACCCCGAGGGTCCGGCGCGCACCGCGCCTGCGTCTCGACCACACCCCGCGCATGCGCGCGCTATCGGTCGAAAGAGTCTCGCTTCTTTAACTCAACTGGTCGAAAGATCAGGAGTTTTTTGGCCGCGTGCAGCGCTTCGCGAGCAGCCGCGCGGCGCCACGCGGCGCCGCTGCCGCCCCGCGCGCCCGCAGAACGGACGCAGCTCTCAGGCGGGGAAGTTGCAGGAGCGGGCCAGGCCGAAGAGGACGACCAGATAGAGCACGATCACCGGGATGCCGCCGAAGATGTACGCGAGCGAGATCGCGTCCACCTTGCCCTTCGGCTCTTCGTCCTTCACGAGGGACCCTCCTGTCCTGCGAGCGGCGCGCAGGCTAGCGGTCCGACGCGGCGGCGTCGACCTCGTCCGGGGCGGCCGGACGCAGCGCGCGCACCGAGCGGACGAGCGCGCGGTAGCGCGCGTCGCCGTCCGCGTCCCACGCGATGCCGAACGCGTCGCGCAGCCGCGGCGGCAGCAGCGCGCCGGTGATCAGCGCCACCGGTCCGTCGGCGGCGCCCGGCGTCGCGAGCACCGCGCGCGCGATCTCGCGCGCCTCGTCGCTCACCGTCAGCGCGTCGCTCGCGACGACGCCGTCGAACCAGCGCCGGAACGCCTCGGGGTCGCCGGGCGTGCTCGCCGGATCGGCGCCGAGCAGCACGCCGAGCGCGCGCTGGTCGCGGTGGTACTCGGCGAGCGCCGGCGCGTCGAGCGACGCGACGAAGTCGCGGTAGAGCGCGAGCGCGGTGTCGACGAGCGTCGCCCACACCCAGCGAACGAGCACGGGGTCGCGGCCGGAGTACGACGTTCCGGCGGCGAACGGACCGGCCGCCGCGCGGAGCCTGCCGCGGACGCGCTCGTGCGCCTGCGCGACGCCGTGCGCGGCCGCGAGCGCGCGCGCGCGCGGCTCGAAGGTCAGCGCCGACATCGCGTCGAGCGTGCGCGTCAGGCGCCGCATCGGGTCGCGGCGGAAGTCGGAGTGGTCGGCGACGCCGGCCGCGACGAGCGGGTGCGCGATCTCGAGCAGCAGCGCGCGCACGCCGCCGAAGAGCACCACCGGCTCGCGCGCGACGCGCCGCAGCCAGCCGTCGTCGCCGAACAGCCCCTCGGCCTCGGGGCGCGGCGCGAGCCCGGCCCGCGCCAGCAGATCGGCGTCGCTCTCGGGCGTCGGGTCGGGCATGCGAGTAGGCTAAGCCAGGCGCGGCTCGAACGCGCGCCGGATCTCGGGAGCTCGGGGGTGGCGTGGACCTGCGCCGGCAGCTCGCGATCGTCGCGCTCGTGTACTTCATCGAGGGCTTCCCGATGGGCGCGTACACGGGCGTGTTCGGCTTCTACTTCTCGAGCGAGGGTGCCGCGCTCGGCGCGATCGGCCTGCTCGGATCGCTCTCGCTCGCGTGGTCGCTGAAGGTCTTCTGGTCGCCACTCGTCGAGCGCTTCGGCACGCGCCAGCAGTGGATCGGCGGCGCGCTCGTCGCGATGGCCGCGGCGCTCGCGGCCATCGCGTGGCTGCCGCCGAGCCCGATCGGCGCCGCGCTCTGGCTCGCGCTCGCGCTCTACTGCGCCGCCTCGGCGACGCAGGACATCGCGATCGACGCGTACACGATCGGCCTCGTGGACCGCGAGCACCTCGGGCCGGCGAACGCGGTGCGCACCGCCGCGTACCGTGCGGGCATGATCGCGTCGGGCAGCGGCCTGCTGCTGCTCGCCGACCCCTTCGGCTGGCGCGCCGCGTTCCTCACCGGCGCGGCGCTGTCGCTCGCGCTCGCGGCGTCGCTCGCGTGGACGCCGGCGATCGCACTGCCGCCGCCGGCCGAGCGCCGCCCGATCGAGACGCTCGTGCGCTGGTGGCGGCGGCCCGGCGTGCTCGCGGTGATCGGCTTCGTGCTGCTGTTCCGGATCGGCGACAAGGCGATGGGGCCGATGGTCGCGCCGTTCTGGCACGAGCGCGGCTTCAGCGCGAGCGAGTACGGGATCTTCTCGAACTTCGTCGGCGCGCTGCTCTTCGTCGCCGGCGCCGTCGCCGCGGGCTTCGGGTCGACGCGCTCGGGGCTCCCGGCCGCACTGTGGACGACCGGCGCGCTCGCGCTGGTGTCGAACTTCGGCTACGCGGCCGCGGCGGCGTGGCCGGAGGGGGGACGGCTCGCGGTGTACGGCGCCGCCGCGTTCGAGTCGGCGTCGAGCGGCGCGGTCGGCGCGGTGTTCGTCGCGTACCTGATGTCGATCTGCGACCGCAAGCGCGCCGCGGTCGAGTACGCGCTGCTGACCTCGCTCTACGCCGCGGCGGGGTCGCTGCTCGCCGGCGCGTCGGGCTGGATCACCGGCGCGGTCGGCTTCGCCGGCTACTTCGCGCTCACCGCGGCCTTCGCGGCGCCGGCCTTCGCGCTGCTGCCGCTCGCGGCGCGCTGGACGAACGCGAACGAGGCCGACGCCCCGTAGGCGCGCGGGCGCTACGAGCCCGAGTCCGCGTCCTCGCCGTCCGCGGGCTCGGCGCGCCACTCCGCGGGAACGCCGGCGAGACTCGCCTCGACCTCGAGGTCGCGCAGCCGGCGCTCGGCGCGCTCGACCTCGGTGCGCTGCGCGCGGATGTCCTGGCGCAGCTTGTAGCTCAGCGGCGACGTGTCGCTGTTGACCTGCGCGCCGGGCGCGGTCACCTGCCACGACTCGGACTTCGACGCCAGCTCCTCGAGCTCGCGCTGGCTCTTCGCGAGGCGGCCGCGCGCGTCGTCGAACTCGCCGCGAACCGCCCGGAAGCGCTCCTCCCAGCGCTGGCGCGTGGCCGCACCGGGCCCGGCGGGCGTCTCGTC
>CAZQYK010000640.1:0-4043 GCA_964597285.1 uncultured Spirochaetales bacterium | reverse complement strand
CGCGACCGGCGCGCTCGGCGCGACCGGCAGCTTCCTCGGCGCGATGAGCCTCGACCTGTTCGCGAACGCGTTCCCGGGCTCGTCGGTCGGCCTCGACCCCCTCGCGCGGCTGCTCGGCGAGCCGGCGCCGGGCCTGCGCTCGCGCGTCGTCGTGAGCGCGTGGGAGGGCTTCTGGTTCGCGGCCGGCGTGATCGCCGGCCTCACGCACCGACCCGACCCGGCTCCGGACGGCGGCGCCTAGCGCCCATCCGACGCTCCCGGCCCGCCTCAGCGCCTGCTCACGCTCTGCTCACCGCGCGCTCACGACTTCTCGCGCGCGGACGTCGACTCTGTCTCGGGCGCGCGGGCCCCGCGGCCGCACCCCGAGCAGGAGTCCGACGATGACCGAGATCGCGTTCCGACCCCCTTCCGCGCCCGCGCGCGTCGCCCCGGAAGGGCTGCGCTGCTGGAGCGACACGCTCGAGCTGCGCACGCCCGGCCCGATGGCCTACGTCGACCTGACCGAGCGCCTCGCGGGCTGCGTGCGCCGCGCGCGCGTCGCGCACGGGCTGCTGTCGGTCCAGTGCCTCCACACGAGCGCCGCGCTCGTCGTGAACGAGGACGAGCCGCTGCTCCACGACGACTTCTCCCGGCTCCTCGCCCGCTGGGCCCCGCGCGCCGCCGGCTGGCAGCACGACCGCTTCGACCTGCGCACCGCGAACATGACGCCCGACGAGCGTCCGAACGGGCACGCGCACGCGCGCGCGCTCGTGCTGCGCTCGACCGAGACGCTCCACGTCGTCGGCGGGCGGCTGCGGCTCGGGCGCTGGCAGCGCGTCTTCCTGCTCGAGTGCGACGACGCCCGCGACCGCCGCGTGTCGGTGCTCGTGCTCGGCGCCGCCAAGGAGGGCGACGCGTGCGCGTGAAGATGATCCTCCCGGCACTCACCGAGGCGATCTCGCCCTACTACCGCCCGATCAAGTACTCGCTCTTCCCGCCGCTCGGCCTCGCGACGCTGGCCGGGTACTGCGACCCCGACGACGCGGTCGAGATCCGCGACGAGCACGTCGAGCCGCTCGCGCTCGACGACGCGCCCGACCTCGTCGTGATCCAGGTCTACATCACGTCGGCGCGGCGGGCCTACGCGATCGCCGACCACTACCGCGCGCGCGGCGTCCACGTCTGCCTCGGCGGCCTGCACGTGACGTCGCTGCCCGACGAGGCCGCGGCCCACGCCGACACGATCTTCCTCGGCCCCGGCGAGGACACCTGGCCGGCCTTCCTCGCCGACTGGCGCGCGGGCCGCGCGAAGCGCGTCTACCGCTCGAAGCAGCGGACGCTCGACGCGCTGCCGCCGATCCGGCGCGACCTGATCCGGCGCGAGCGCTACCTCGTGCCGAACTCGATCGTCGTCTCGCGCGGCTGCCCGCACCACTGCGACTTCTGCTACAAGGACGCGTTCTTCGCCGGCGGGCGCGGCTTCTACACCCAGCGCGTCGACGCCGCGCTCGCCGAGATCGAGCGCCTGCCCGGCCGGCACCTCTACTTCCTCGACGACCACCTGTTCGGGAACGAGCGCTTCGCCGAGGCGCTCTTCGACGGCATGCGCGGCATGGGCCGGCTGTGGCAGGCGGCCGGAACGGTGCACTCGGTGCTGCGCCCGCGGCTGCTCGAGAAGGCCGCGGCCTGCGGGCTGCGCAGCCTCTTCGTCGGCTTCGAGACGCTCGACCCGGCGGCGCTGCGAGCGCAGCGCAAGCACCAGAACCTGCACCGCAACTACAGCGCCGCGATCCGCCGCCTGCACGACCTCGGGGTGATGGTGAACGGGAGCTTCGTGTTCGGCATCGACGAGGACGGGCCCGACGCCTTCGCGCGCACCGTCGACTGGGCCGTCTCCCAGGGCGTCGAGACCGCGACCTTCCACATCCTGACGCCCTACCCCGGCACCGCGCTGCACCGCCGCATGGAGGCCGAGGGCCGCATCCTGCACCGCGACTGGGACCGCTACGACACGCGCCACGTCGTCTACCGCACGCGCGGCATGAGCGCCGAACAGCTCGAGGCCGGCTACTGGAGCGCCTACCGCGAGTTCTACCGCTGGAGCGCGATCTGGCGTGGCGCCGCGACGAAGGCGCGCTGGACCGGACGCGCGCGCCACCTCGCCTACGCCGCGGGCTGGAAGAAGTTCGAGCCGCTCTGGGACTGGCTGATCCGCACGCGGCGCGTGTTCCGCGCGCTGCCGCTGCTCGAGGCGGTGCTCGACCGCGCCGGCCGTCACCCGGCCGGCCTCGCCGAGCCGCGCGCGCCGGCCGCCATCCGAAGAACGCCAGCGCCCCTTCGCGCGTGAGCCGGGCCATGCGGGAGCAGAACTCCTCGCGCGTCATCTCGGGCGCGTCTCGAGTACGCACAAAGCGTGCTGCGACAGGAAGTGACGCTCACCGTCGCCGCCGGCGCAGCAGGGCAAGCAGCCCCCACCCCGCGCTCAGCAGCAGGGCGCGCGCAGGCTCCGGGAAGTAGTAGACGCGAAACCTCCCATCGAGGGCGCCCACGACCAGATCGACGTCGCCGTCGCGGTTCAGGTCGACCGAGGCCGGAGCGGCACGGCTGCCGACGTCTTCGCCGTCGAGGGGATTCCCGCTGCCGAACCCGCGCGCGAACGACGGACTCGTCGCGGTGCCGACGTTCTCGAAGTAGCGGAACCGGCCGCCTTCCGAACCGCAGACGAGATCGAGGTCGCCGTCGCGATCGTGATCGCCGAGCGAGGGACGCGTGTAGTAGGCCACGTCGAGCTGGGAGACCGGACTCGCCGCGCCGGTGCGCTCGACGTACGCGGGCGCCGTGACCGTCCCGGTGTTCTCGAAGTAGGCGAGCCCGCCGTAGTAGCGGCCGACCACGAGATCGAGATCGCCGTCGCGGTCGAGATCGCCGATCGCCGGTGCGGCGCTGGCGCTGGCCACGTTCGCGAGCCCGAAAGGATTCGCGACGCCGGCCGCGAACAGCGGCGTCAATGCGTCGCCCGTGTTCTGGAAGTAGTCGAAGTCTCCGGCGCTGCGCCCCGCGAGCAGGTCGGCGTCGCCGTCCGCATCGAGATCGACGAGCGCCGGCTGCGACCCGTCCCCCACGTCCCTCCCGTCGAGCGGATTTGCCGCGCCCGTGCGCGCGGCGAACGCGGGCGTGAGGATCGTGCCCGTGTTCTCGAAATAGCGGAACGCCCCGAAGTCCTCGCCGGACACCGCGTCGAGATCGCCGTCGGCGTCGAGGTCGGCGAACGCGGGCGACGACAGCGCGCCGACGTCGAATCCGCCGAGCGGATTCGCGGCACCCACGACCTCGATCGGCGGCTGCGGCGCGCTCGTGAGGAAGGCCTCGAGGTAGCCGAACGCGCCGCTCTGGAGGCCCGCGAGCACGTCGGGGTCGCCGTCGGCGTCGAGGTCGCCGAGCGCCGGGCTCGGGATCGGGCCGGGGGAGATCGCGCCGAAGGGATTCGTGCTGCCGGTGCGCGCGAGGAACGCCGGGTGGGTCGCGCTGCCGGTGTTCTCGAAAGCGAACAGCAGCGGCGACCCGCTGCCCGATACGAGATCGAAGTCGCCATCGCGATCGAAGTCGGAGAGCGCGGGCGCCGCGCTCGTGCCGACGTCGCGGCCGTCGAGCGGGTTCGCCTCGCCGGTCCTCTCGACGAAGGCCGTACTGATCGAGCTGCCCGTGTGCTCGAAGTAGGAGAAGAGTCCGGCCCCGTCTCCGACGAGGAGGTCGAGATCGCCGTCGTCGTCGAGATCGGCGAGCGAGGGCTTGCCGCTCGGGCGAAGTGGCAGCGCGAGCGCGACGAGTCCAGCGAACGCCGGGGCGACCGCGGTGCCCGTGTTCGACACGAAGAACAGCTGTCCGACGGCGCTGCCCGAAACCAGGTCCAGGTCGCCGTCACCGTCGAGGTCCGCGGCAACCACAGAGGTGGCCCCATTCGGGCCCGGGTTGACCACATCGGTGAAGAACGAGACATCCCCCGGCGCTGCAACCGCCGGCGCCACTGGCAGCACGCCCCACAACCCGATGAACACGACGGCTAC
>CAZQYK010000639.1:0-2995 GCA_964597285.1 uncultured Spirochaetales bacterium | reverse complement strand
CCGGAGCGCTCGTCGCGCTCCAGCTCGGTCTCGGCGCCGGGAGCGCCGCGCCGGCCCATCCCGATCTGATCGAGCGCTACGGGCGCGCCCTCCTCGATCCGCTTCCGCGCGGCGCCGTGCTGCTGACGCGCGGCGACCTGCCGACCTACACGCTGCTCTATCTCCAGCTCTGCGCGGGCGTGCGACCGGACGTCGTCGTGCTCGACCAGGCGCTGCTCTCCACGCGCTGGTACGTCGAGGACACGCGGCGCCGCCATCCCGGCATCGCGCTTCCCGGGGCGCGACATCACCCGGCCGCCGAGGACGGCTTCTCGCTGCGCAAGCTCCTCGACGCGAACGCCTCCCGGCGTCCGATCTACGTGCATCCCGAGTTGATGGCCGCCGACCCGAGCCCCGACGGCTCCTACGAGGTCTGGCCCGACGGGCTGGTGGGACGCGTCGAGCGTTCGGGCCAACCCTGGGAGGCCGTGCGCGTGGGGGCGGACCGCGCCGAGGCCGCCGCGGCGCAGCTCGTGGCGCAGGGCTGGCCGCGTCTGGATGCGGAGCCGGAGGGGAGCTGGGAGCGGATCGCGCTAGGCGCCGTCGCGGACGCGCGCAACCGGCTCGGCCTGTGGCTGCTCGCGCGCGGCGAGACCGCGGGCGACGAGCGCGCCGCGTGGATCGGACGCGCACTGCGCCTCTACGACGCGCTCGTCGCGGAGTCGCCGGAGCCGCCGCCGCACGTGCTGCGCAACCACGTGATCGCTCTCGCGCGGGCCGAGGAGAGCGGTCTCGTCGCCGACGGCCGGCTGCGAGCGGCGATCGAGCGCTATCTGCGCGCGGCGCCTCCCGACGCGGAGGACCGCGCCGTCATCGAGGCGGACTACCGTCGTCGCTACGGGGCGCCTCCCGCGCCCGCCCCGCCAGCCAGCCCGAGATGACCATGCCGGCCATCAGCGCGACGAGCGCTCCCGCCCCGGCGGTCGGGACCGCCGAGAGGTAGCTGAAGATCGACGTGTTGCTCGTCTGCTCCTGGGGCGTCCCGGCGTCGAGCACTACCCGGACGGTGGTGTCGTGGACGTCGGCGCCCACCGCTGGCGTGAGGCCCTGGATCTCTTCGTGCGACTGCGAGAGCACCTGGGTCGTCGTCCCGTCGAAGAGCAGCACCGAGGCGGTGGTGCCGAGGTTGTGTCCGGCGACGCGCAGCGTCGTGTCGCCGCTCCGGGGCCCGCTGCTCGGCACGAGGCTCGAGATCACCGGTGCGGCGTAGCTGAACGAGCCGGGATCGCTCGTCTGCCCGTCGACCGTGACGATCGCGTCGAGGTTCGCCCCCTGGCCCTCGGGCACCTCGCACGACACCTCCGTGTGTTGCGAGGCGAGCACCGGACAGGCGGAGGAGCCGATCGCGACCGAGAGCGGCGCGCCGGGCGGACCGAAGTTCGAGCCGATGATCGTGAGGACGGTCCCTCCGGCGGTCGGGGCGCTCGACGGCGTGAGCTGCGAGATCGAGGGCGGGTCGTAGCTGAAGACGACGGTGTTGCTCGGCAGACCGCCCGCGGTCACCTGCACCGGCACGTCCGCCCCGCTTCCAGCGGGCAGCGTGCAGACGATCTGGGTCGCCGACGGGGGCTCGGCCTCCGGGCAGGCGTTGCCGTCGACCGTCGCCGTGGCCGGCGCCGGCTCGAAGCTCTGGCCCCGGATCGTGAGCAGGATGCCGCCCGAGGTCCCTCCGTTGCCGGGCTCGAGCGAGTCGATCGTCGGCTGGGCCGCGGCGGGCAGGGCGAGCGCGATGAGCAGTGCGAGGCTGGACCCGGTCGGAACGAAGGGAGCCTGCATCGAACGAAGCCTCCAGCGTCGGGGTGGCCGCATTCTACTCGCGCGGCGTCGCGTCGAGCGGGTAATCCTGCCCTGCTTCTGGAACGCCCTGCGCGAGCCACCGGGCCATGCCCGCCCGCTTCGCCCGGCGCAGCTCGGGGGCGTGCCGCAGCGCGTGCACGATCTGGCTGTCGCCGACCGACCAGAGCCGCGAGCGGTGGGCCGGCAGATCGACGTCGCGGGTCTCGAGCGCGAAGCCCCTGCTCGAGAGCTCGCGCGCGTCCGCGGCGTCGAGCACCGCGGCGGTCTCGCCGCTGGGTCCAACGGCCCGCAGTCCGGCGTTCCAGCCCGAGACGTCGTAGAGGAAGGCGCCGACGAGCTGGACGCCGACCGACCCCGCGACGAGGACGCCGAGCGCGACCCGCAGCCACGGTCTCCCGGCCCAGCGCGCGAGCGCGGGCGCCATCAGCAGCGTCAGTGCCGGGACGGCGTCGAGCAGATAGCGGTAGCCGAAGCTCCAGCCGCCCCACCAGTTGAAGTAGCGCGCCGAGAGCAGCAGCAGCAGCCCACAGCCGACCGACCAGGGGCGCAGCGCTCGCCACCGCGCGTCGCGCCAGGCGAGTGCGATCCCGGCCACCGCGAACGCGAAGGCGGGCGTGTAGACGAGGAGCCCGCGGCTCGGACTGAAGAGCAGGCCGGCGAGCCCCTCGAGCAGCGGCGTCTGCCAGAGATCCGAGGATCCGGTGGTGCGCAGCGCGAAGCGCTCGCCGAGCACGGCCTGACCGGTGCGCAGCGGGTGTCCGAGGTAGTACGCGTCGAAGGCGAGCAGTGCCGCGACCATCGCCGCCGCGCCGCAGGCGAACGCCACCGGCACGCGCCGCCGCCGCCACGCGAGTGCGACGGCGACCGGAGCCACCAGCAGCGCGGTGTGGGGCCGGCACAGGATCGCCGCGCCGAGCGCGAGGCCGGCCGCGAGCTCGCGCGCGCGGCCCCCGGCCCCGAGGAGCCAGACCCCGGCCGAGAGGAAGACGAGCACCGGGGCGTGCTGCGTGAGCGCCTGGCTCGCCGTCGCGAAGACGCCGGTGCCGACGCCGTAGAAGAGCGCGAGGCCGGTGGCGGTCTCGAGCGGGAGATCGCGGCGCGCGGCGAGCAGCACGAACACGGCGCTCGCGGCGCAGAGCAGCGACGCGACGGCCTTGCC
>CAZQYK010000638.1:0-2867 GCA_964597285.1 uncultured Spirochaetales bacterium | reverse complement strand
GGAGATGGGGCTCGTGCACCGCCGCGAGCTCTCGGGCGTGCGCCATGGTCTCTTCCGCGTGCAGGCCTTCACGCAGGACGACGCGCACCACTTCTGCACGCCCGAGCAGATCGAGGGCGAGATCGCGCTGCTGATCGGCTTCTTCCACGAGGTCTACGCGCTGTTCGACCTCGGCGACGTGCGGATCGAGCTCTCGACGCGGCCCGAGAAGAGCATCGGCAGCGACGCGATCTGGGAGGAGGCCGAGGCCGCGCTGCGCGGCGCGCTCGAGAAGCACGGCATCGCCTACGACCTGAACGAGGGTGACGGCGCGTTCTACGGCCCGAAGATCGACTTCCACATCCGCGACGTGCTGAAGCGCTCGTGGCAGTGCGGCACGATCCAGCTCGACTTCTCGATGCCGGAGCGCTTCGGGCTCACCTACGTCGGCCCCGACGGCCAGCGCCACACGCCGGTGATGATCCACCGCGCGTGCTACGGCAGCGTCGAGCGCTTCCTCGGGATCCTGATCGAGCACTACGCCGGGAAGTTCCCGTTCTGGCTGGCGCCGGTGCAGGCGGTGGTGATCCCGGTCAGCGACAAGTACGTCGACTACGCGCGCCGCGTCCACGAGCAGCTGCTCGACGCGGGGCTGCGCGCCGAGGCGAACCTCAAGGACGACCGCGTCGGCTACAAGATCCGCGAGGCGAGCCTGCGCAAGATCCCGTACGCGATCGTCGTCGGCGAGCGCGAGCAGACGGCCGGCACGCTGAACGCGCGCTCGCGCGACGCCGGCGAGCTCGGCGAGATGGCGGTCGCCGACTTCCTCGCCCGCGTGGCCGACGAAGGCGCGCCCGGCGCCGCCGCGCTGGAGTAGGATGGGCCCGACCCGAGGAGGCAACCCAAGATGATCCCCCCCTTCGACCTGGCCGAGACCGACCGGCTGCTCTCGACGACCCGCGCGGTGCGCCGCCGCCTCGACCTCGAGCGCGAGGTCCCGCGCGAGGTGATCCTCGACTGCGTCCGGCTCTCGCAGCAGGCGCCGACCGGCAGCAACGCCCAGGGCTGGCGCTGGCTCGTCGTCACCGACGCCGCGAAGCGCGCCGAGCTGGCGCGCCTGTACCGCGAGACGGCGAACCAGTACCTCGAGGCGGCGCGCTCGAACATCCCGAAGGGCGACGCGCAGACGAGTCGCGTCTACGACTCGGCCTTCTGGCTCGTCGACCACCTCCACGAGGTGCCGGTGCACGTGATCCCGTGCGTCGAGGGGCGCCTTCCCGACGGCGCGCCGAACGCGATGGCCGCGGCGATCTTCGGCTCGATCTTCCCGGCGGTCTGGAGCTTCCAGCTCGCGCTGCGCTCGCGCGGACTCGGCTCGACGCTGACGACGCT
The DNA here is from genome assembly GCA_964597285.1 of uncultured Spirochaetales bacterium. Lineage (GTDB taxonomy): Bacteria > Myxococcota_A > UBA9160 > UBA9160 > SMWR01 > JAHEJV01. Next base: position 1,496 of record CAZQYK010000638.1, on the reverse strand, counting down.
GCACCTGTTCCGCGAGGCCGAGGCCGCGAAGCTGCTCGGCATTCCGGAGGGCGTGACCCAGGTCGCGCTGCTGCCGGTGGCCTACACGAAGGGCGCCGACTTCAAGGTCGCGGTGCGCCCCGCGCCGGAGACGATCACGAGCTTCGACGCGTGGGAGGCGTGAGCGATGGCGACGATCGCCGTCCACGCCGAGAAGGACCCGCAGCGCGTCGCCGTCGTCGTCGGCAACGGCGACTTCACCGAGACCTACGGCGAGCTCGAGCGCCGCTCGCGCCGCCTCGCGCACCTGCTGCGCGCGCGCGGGCTGCGGCCCGGCGGCTGCGTCGCAGTGCTGCTCGACAACACCGACCCTGCGCACTGGGACCTCTTCTGGGCCTGCCACCGCGCCGGCCTCTACTTCACGCCGGTGAACTGGCACCTCCAGAAGGACGAGATCCAGTACATCGTCGAGAACAGCGACGCCGACGCGCTCTTCGTCTCGCCGCGATACGCCGAGCTCGCCGCGCGCGTCGCGCCCGAGTGCCCGCGCCTCGCGCTGCGCGTCGTGACGTCGGGACCGGCGCCCGAGGGCTTCGAGACGCTCGACGCCGCGCTCGCCGGCGTTCCCGAGGACGCGCCGCTCGAAGACGAGCGCGAGGGCTCGGTGATGCTCTACTCGTCGGGAACGACGGGGCGCCCGAAGGGCGTGCGCCGCCCGCTTCCCGACGCGCCGCCGGGGCCGCCCGAGGTCGCCGCGTTCGCGGCCGGCCTGCTCGGGATCTTCGGCATCGGCCCCGACGATCGCTACCTGTGCCCGGCGCCCCTCTACCACGCTGCGCCGCTGAACTTCAGCGCGTCGGCGCTGCGCATCGGCGCGTCGATCGTCGTGATGCCGCGCTTCGACGCCGAGCTCGCGCTGCGCCTCGTCCAGGACCAGCGCATCACCGCGTCGCAGTGGGTGCCGACCCACTTCCGCCGCCTGCTCCAGCTGCCCGCAGAGGTGCGCGCGCGCTACGACGTCTCGTCGCTGCGCGTCGCGGTGCACGCGGCCGCGCCGTGCCCCGTGCCGGTGAAGGAGGCGATGATCGAGTGGTGGGGCGACGCGATCGTCGAGTACTACGCCGGCACCGAGGGCGGCGGCACCCTGATCCGCGCGCCGGAGTGGATGGCGCACAAGGGCTCGGTCGGACGCCACTGGGCCGGCGGCAAGGTCTGGATCCTCGACGACGACGGCAACGAGATCACGAAGCCGAACGTCGAGGGCGCGATCCACTTCGAGGCGCCGCCGACCGGCCGCTTCGCGTACCACAAGGACGCCGCGAAGACGGCCGGGACCTATCGCGGCAACCTCTTCACGATCGGCGACGTCGGCTACCTCGACGACGAGGGCTACCTCTACCTCACCGACCGCCAGTCGAACATGATCATCTCCGGCGGCGTGAACATCTACCCGCGGGAGATCGAGGACGTCTTCATCCAGCACCCGGCGGTGGCCGACGTGGCCGTGATCGGCCTGC
>CAZQYK010000637.1:0-4300 GCA_964597285.1 uncultured Spirochaetales bacterium | reverse complement strand
CGGCGCCGCCGTCGCCACCGGCGCCGGGCGCCCCGTCGAGGCCGCGCGTGACGATCGTCCCGATCGCGACGTCGCCCGACGTCGCGGAGACCGTCACCGCCTGCCCCTGCGTCGAGAGGCCGCCGACCGCGATGCCGGCCGGCGCGCCGCCGGCGCCGGCCGTGCCGCGCGCGAGCGGGATCGTGCCGGCGCCGGTCGTCTCGAAGGTGACGCCGGCGAGGTCGATGCCCGAGGCGAACGCGCTGCCGGTCTCGTCGCCGGCGGCGTTGCGCGTGCGCATCTCGAGCGAGCGGCCGTCGACGAGGCGGACGACGCCCGCGCCCTCGCCGGCCGCGTCGTTGTCGAAGGTGCCGGTCGAGGTGATGCTGTTCGTCGCCTCGAGCACGACGTTCGCGTCGGTGCCCTCGATCTCCGACTCGTGGATCACGAAGGGCAGCGAGCCGTCGCCGAGGTCGGCGAAGAGGACCTGGCCGCCTTGGAGCGCGTCGGCCTGCGGGTCGGGGTCGTCGCTGCCGTCGGCGCTGCCGCCGACGATCTGGATGTCCTGCGGGTCGTAGAGCAGCGTGCCGCTGCTTCCGGCCGGCGCGCCGAGGTCGACGCGGCCGTCGGCGAAGAGCGCCCGGCCGCCGGAGATCTCGGCGAAGCCGCCGTCGCCGCCGCTCGCGCCGCCGCGCGCCGAAAGCGCGCCGCCGAACGAGGTGGCCTCGTCGGCCCAGACGATCACGCGGCCGCCGTCGCCGCGCTCGCCGGCGTCGGCGCGCAGCACTGCGTCGTCCGACACGTAGGTGCGTCGCGCGGTGCGCGTCGCGCCCTGGCCGCGTTGGTCGCCGCCGACGAGGATCTCGCCGCCGCCCGCCGAGCCCGACGCGTCGATCGCCGCGCCGTCGACCGAGACGAGCTCGCCGAGCACGTGCACGCGGCCGCCGGTGGCGCCCGGCGACGCGTCGGTCGCGTCGAGCACGCCCGAGACCCGAACGAGGCCGCCGTCGCCGCCCTCGGCGACGATCTCGTGCGCGCGAGTGACGCCGCTGTGGTTCATCGCGAGCGAGTACGCGTCGCCGGCCGTCAGGCGGACACTCGCGGCCTCGAGCGTTCCGGCCTGCTCGATGCCCCAGCGGCCGTCGTCGGGCCCCGCGAGCGGGTCGGCGTGGATCACGACGCGCCCGTCGACGCGCGCGAGCCGCACCTCGCCGCCGACCGCGAACGCGATCATCCCGTCGGGCACCTGGATCGTGCCGTGGCTCGCGACGCGCTCGCCGACGAGCAGCACCTGGTCGGCGGCGCGGATCAGCGCGCCCGGCCCGACGTCGACCGGGCCCGACAGCGCGGCGAAGCGCTCGACGCCGCCGAGGAAGTCGGTGTCGGAGACGTGGCCCGCCGCCGCGACGAGCCGGCCGACGTCGACGATCGCCTCGCCACCGAAGAAGACGCCGACCGGATTGACGATCCAGACCTGTCCGTTCGAGAAGAGCCGCCCCTCGATCTTCGTCGGGTCGGTCGAGAGCACGCGGTTGAGGATCCGCGACGCGGCGTCGGGCTGGTCGATGCGCACCGTCTCGCGCGCGCCGATGTCGAAGCTCCCGTAGTTGACGATCGTCTCGGGCGTATGCGTCGTGATCGTCGTCAGGTCGCCGACGCGCTCGAAGTCGGCCGATCCCGACACGACCTCCTCGCCGGCCGGCGCCGCGAGCGCGAGCCCGGGCGGCGCGAGCTGGAGCGCGGCGACGAGCGCCCCCGCTACGGCGCGGCGCCAGCGCGCGGGGCGGATCAGCACGGGTCGGTGGCGTCTCACGGCTCCTCCTAGTACAGCAGCGTCGCGGCGACGTGGCCGCGCGTGTCCCCGTCTGCCCCGTCCACCGTCGAGACCGCTCCGATCACGTGCCCGACGTCGCCGCGCAGCGTCAGGTGGCGCAGCACCTGGAGCTCGAGGCCGGCGCCGACCGAGAAGAGCGTCTCGTCCGACTCGCCGGCGAGCGCGCGCGCCGCGGTGACGTAGGCCGCGTCGGTGAACACGCGGAAGATCAGGTCCCAGTCGGGCGCGCCCCAGACGTGCGGCGGCCGCAGCCGGAACGCGCCCATGCCGGGCAGCTCCGGCGGCGTCGCGTCGGGCGCGAACAGGCGCGGGAGGTGAAGGCGGTACTCGGCCGAGCCGAGCACGAGGTTGTCGCCGACGACCGCCGACTGCTCGTAGCCGCGCACCGTCGCGAAGCCGCCGGCGACCTGCTGGAAGTGCGGGATCAAGCGGTGGTTCATCGACCACTGCCCGCGCGCCTGGAACGCCAGCTCGTGCGCGAGCGTCGAGCTGCGCGGCGTGCTCGGGTCCTCCCACGCGCGGCGGTCGATCAGCGGCTCGAGGTAGAACGCGAGGCTCGCGTCCAGCGTCGCGAGTGCGAAGTCGTCGTCGGCGCGCGCGTTGCCGAAGAGGTCGAGCTTCGGCACGCCGACCGGCGTCTGGCCTTGTGTGCTCGCGGTCTCGACGTCGGAGTCGCGCGTGTCGGTCCAGCCGCCGGCGACGCCGAGCCGCGCGCGCAGCGTCGAGGTCGTCGTGTCGCGCTCGACGCGCAGGTCGGCGTGCGGCACGGCGTAGTGGATCCGCGAGCGCAGCGTCACGGTCTGAAGGAGGGGGTTCTCGACCTCCATCGTATGCCAGCGCGCGCCGACGGCCGCGTCGACGAAGAGCTCGCCGCGCTGGAGGAGCTGCCGGGAGATCTCGGCGCCGGCGCGGGCCTCGGAGCCCTCGACGTCGGTGCCGGTGAAGCCGGCCTCGCGCGCGTCGAACTGGCCCCAGCCGCCGGCGAGCGCGAAGCGCCACTCGGGGTGCTCGAGCGTGAACGGCGCCGCATAGCCGCCGGACACGTGGTGCACCTCGTCGAAGTCTCCGGTCACGTAGTCGAGCTGGAGGACGTCGTCGCGGCCGAGCAGCTGGTTGTGGGTGAAGCCGAAGCGCTCGCGGTGAACCGTCGTCGTCGACGTGCCGGTGTTCGAGTACTGTGCATATCCGTACCAGGGCTTGCTCTCGGTGATCCGCAGCGTCACGTCGGTCGTGCCGGCGCGCGCGCCCGGCTCGAGCTCGACGTCCATGCGCCGGCCCGGATGGCGCGAGATCTCGGCCGCGTAGTCCTCGAGCGCGGTGATGCTCAGCAGGCCGCGCGGGCCGCCGGGGCGCACCGGCGAGCGCTCGCGGATCCACGCGTGGGCGGCGTGGTTCGTGCGCTCGCTGGCCTCGAGCCCGCCGAAGCGGTCGCCGTCGGCGAAGGTCGCGACGCGCGAGATGCGGCCGGTCCAGATGCGCACGCGCAGGCGCGTCTCGCCGGGCGGCCGCAGGTCGCGCCCGCTCGCCTCGTCGACGTCGGGCACCGTGACGATCACGCCGTGGTAGCCGCGCCGGTTGAAGGTCGAGACGATGTACTGGTTGACGTGCAGCAGCGCCGAAGCGCCGAACGACGCGTCCGGCGGCAGCGACGAGAGCCGCATCCGCACCGTGCGGTCGACCGGACGCGGCGCGACGTAGGCCTCGTCGGCGGCGTGCAGGCCGACCTCGAGGTCGAGCAGCTCGTCGACCGGGATGTGGCGGGGGTGGTCGAGCGCGTACTCGATCACGAAGGCACTGACCGGATAGGTGCGCTCGTAGGTCAGCGCGCCGGCGGCGCCGGCCGCGAGCGCGCACGCGAGCGCGGCCGTGCACGCGAGGAGCCTTCGCCGCGGGGATTCAGAGCAGCACATCACGGGTTCGGACCGGTCCTCGGATCGGGGGCCGCGGGGAAGCCCAGGGTAGCCGTTGCCGACCGGGCGCAGTAGCCGAATCCCATCGGATCGCTCAGATCGGCAGGCCCCTCGCGTTCGCGCGCGCGGCCTCGGCGAGCCGCGCGGCGTCGATCGCGCCGATCGCGGCGGCGATCTCCGCGAGCAGCGCGTCGCGCGCCTCGGGGTAGCGCTCGCCGAGGCCGAGCATCCGCGTGCGCGCGAGCAGCTGCGCGAGGTCCGTGAGGTAGCGGCGCGCGGCCGGGTCGAGCGCCGGCGACGCCCAGTCGACGTCGGGCCGCCGGGCCGCCTGCGCGATCGCGTGACGGCCGGCGCGCGCCCAGGCCGAGCTGCCGAGCAGGCGCCGGTAGCCGTCGGCGACCGCGTCGACGCGCGGCGTGTCGAGCGCCGAGCCCTCGCGCGCGCGCGGCACGCGGCGGCCCTCGCAGCTCGGCCGCCGGCTCTCCGCACCGACCGGCGCGCAGGAGAGGAACGCGACGACCGTCTCGGCAGCGGGCGGCGGCCCGCGGTCGGCCTCGTCCTCCGACGCGAGCAGGCC
>CAZQYK010000636.1:0-3251 GCA_964597285.1 uncultured Spirochaetales bacterium | reverse complement strand
CGGCCCCGACGACCCGATCGAGATCGCGCTCACGCTCGACCTGAGCGTGATCTGGGACCCGGCCCTCTTCGACATCGTGCCGGGCCTGATCGACCGCGGGGGCCAGCAGGAGTTCGACGACTTCGTCGGCACCGGCCTGCGGATCGCGCGCGGCATCCCTCCGACGCCGGCCGTGCCGGAGCCGGGCACCGGCCTGCTCCTCGGCGCCGGCCTGCTCGCGCTCGCCGCCTCCCGCCGCCGCTAGTCAAGCGCGGCGAAGCCGCGCGCGGAGCGAGGCGCAGCCGAGCGGAGTCGAACAGTGGCCTCCGCTGTCGCAGTGTCTCGGGCTAGCCGATCGCGCGGCGCAGGGCGTCGGCGACCTCGGCGGCGCTCGCCGGTCGGTCGGCCGGGGCCTTCGCGAGCATCCGCAGGATCAGCCCCGCGAGCGCCTCGGGCACGTCGGCCTGGAGCTCGCGCGGGTCGGGCGCGGGCTCGTGCGCGTGCAGGTAGGCGACGTCGCCGTCGCGGAAGGGCAGCGCGCCGGTGACGAGCTGGAAGAGCGTCACGCCGAACGCGTACAAGTCGGCGCGATGGTCGACGCCCTGGCCCTTCGCCTGCTCGGGCGCCATGTAGTACGGCGTGCCGCCGACGACGGTCGTCGAGCGCCGCACCTCCTCGAGCGACTTCGCGATGCCGAAGTCCATGATCTTGACCACCTGGTCGCGCGTGAAGAAGAGGTTCGCGGTCTTGATGTCGCGGTGCACGATGCGCTGCTCGTGCGCGTAGTGCAGGCCGGCCGCGATCTGGACGCCGAGGCGCGCGGTGTCGCGCACCGACAGGCGCCCGCGGCGCGCGAGGATGTCGTTCAGCGCGCGGCCCTGGAGCAGCTCCAGCGTGATGAAGTAGGCGCCGTCCTCCTCGCCCGCGTCGAAGAGCGTGACGATGTTCGTGTGGTTCAGCGCCGCGGCGGCGCGCGCCTCGCGCTCGAAGAGCAGGGCGGCCTTCGGGTGGTCGCGCAGGTTGTCGGGCAGGCGCTTGAGCGCGACGGTGCGGCCGAGGCGCTTGTCGCGGGCCTTGTAGACGACGCCCATTCCCCCGCGGCCGATCTCCTCGAGCAGCTCGTAGCGGCTCCCGGTGCGTCGCGTCGGCCGCGTCGCGGCGACGGTCTCGGCGCGCGACACGGCCAGGGCCGCCGCCCGCAGCTCCTGGATCCGCGGCGAGAGGTCGGTGCGGCCGACGTCGCGGCGCTGGATCGCCTCGTAGGCGTCGATCGCGCGCTCGCGCATTCCGGCGCGCTCGAGGATGCCGGCGTAGCTCTCGAGCATGTCGACCGACGCGCGCTCGATCCCCACCGGCGCGATCGCCGCGTCGAACTTCGCGACGGCGAGCTCGTGGTCGCCGCGCTCGCTGACGATCTCGGCGATCAGCCGGCAGGTGTGGGCGTACTGGTGGTGGCGCTGATCGACCTGCTGGAGGTTCGCGATCGCGCGGTCGTAGTCGCAGCGCGATCGCGCGATCTCGGCCGCGTCGATGTACTCGCCGAGCTTCTCGAGCAGGTCGAGCTCGCGCTCCTCGTCGCCGACCTCGCGCCAGCACTCCAGCGCGTTGCCGTAGTCGTAGATCTCCTCGTAGCAGCGCGCGGCCCGCTCGAGCTCGCCGGCGGCGCGGTGCGCGGCGGCCGCGGCGCCGTGATCGCCGGCCTGCTCGTAGAGCGACGCCGAGCCGGAGTGGTCGGCGTCCTCGGCGCGCAGCTGGGCCGCGCCGCCGAGGTCGCCGACGCTCTCGAGCTCGATCGCCGCGTCGCCGGCGCGGCCCTGGCGGTGCAGCAGCTCGGCGCGCAGCCGCCGGCACGGCTCGTCGGCGCCGGCGGCCTCGAGCGCGGCGGCGGCGGTGGCGAGGTCGCCGATCAGGAAGGGGTCGACGGCGGCCGGGCAGTCGCGGAACACCGCGTCGCAGTCGGCGAAGTCGACGCGCAGCGGCACCGCGGCGTCGAGCCGCTCGATGTAGATCGGAACCTGCGCGGCGGCGTCCTTGCAGCCGACGAGGATCGTGTACTCGCCCTTGCCGAGGTAGAGGTACGCGAGCCCGTCGCGGGCGTAGCGCAGCGACGACGGATCGCCGGCGACCGCGACGCGGCCGCCCGGCGCCGGCCGGTCGTGGCGCAGCACCTTCACCTCGACCGCGCACTCGCGCGGCCGGAAGTCGAAGTCGAGCGTGCAGACGCCGAGGCGCCGCACGCGCACGCGCTGCTCCTCGAGGAAGTGGCCGATGATCTCCTTGCCGCTCGCGTCGAGCAGCGGCCCGCCGACGGTGACCGTGTAGTCGCCCTTGCGCGCCGGGATCCAGCGGAAGGTCGTCTCGCGCCCGGCCATGTGGCGCTCGAAGCGGCGCAGGAAGTCGAGGCGACGCCGCGCGCGGATCTTCTCGCGGCCGGTCTTCTTGTCGACCGTCTGGCGCTCGACCTGGTCGGGCCTCGTCGTGACGTGGATGCTGAAGAAGCCCTTCGTCTTGTCCGGCAGCTGGATGCGGACGACGATCGTTCCCCAGCCGCGCAGCACCGGGAAGCCGAGCAGCAGCGCCAGCACCGCCCACGCGGCGATCGCCTCGCGGCTCCACGCGCCCCAGGTCTCGAGGCCGCCGGCGACGCAGTCCGAGGCGGCGAGGATCTGCACGTAGCGCGAGTGGTCGCCGAGCAGCAGGCGCGTCTCGAGCGCGAAGGTGCCGGCGTCGCACTGGATGCCGTCGCGGTCGGCCGGGTTCGCGAGCAGGCGCGTCACGAACACGCCGTCGGTGCCGAGCGCGCCGTTGACCGCGGCGATCGTGTCGGCCGAGAGCGACTCGTCGCGCTCGAACACGAAGAGTGCGTCGACCGCCGCGTCGAGCGGGGTGAGGTCGGCCGGAGGCGCCGGAGCGAAGCGCAGCGCGATCGCGTCGCGCAGCGCGTGCTCGACGCGCGCGCGGTCGGGCGCGCGCAGCTGGCTCAGCCGCCGCAGCCAGGTGCGCCAGTCGCCCGGCTGGCGCACGCCGAGGTGCGCGACCGGGCGCCGGCCGGCGCCGGGCACGCCGTCGGCGAAGGTCAGGATCATCGCGGCGAAGTCGACGCGCGCGGCGCCGCCCGCCGCGTCGCCGGCGGCTCCGGAGCCGCCATCGAGCAGCGTCGCGAGCGCGCGCTCGGCCCGCGCTGCCGCCGCGTCGCCGGCCGCCTCGAGCAGCGCGGCGAGCTGCTCGCGCAGCTCCGGGTCCTGCGGCTCGAGGCCGACGGCGCGCTCGAG
>CAZQYK010000635.1:0-4852 GCA_964597285.1 uncultured Spirochaetales bacterium | reverse complement strand
GCGTCGCCGACCCGGCCCACGTCGCCGCGCGCGTCATCGAGCGCGCGCAGGCGCGCCGCGCCGAGCACGTCGCCGGCCCGCGCTTCGGGCTGCGGCGGATCCTGTCGGCGGCCACGCCGTCGCGCCGCTGGCGCAGCGTCGCCGCGCCGGCGGCGGCCGCGCCGCGCGAGCCGGCGCCGGAATCACCGACGCCGCACGCCGCGCGCCCGCGCGGCCCCGCGGTCGCGGCCGAAGCGCTGCGCGAGGACCCCGAGGTCGACCGACTCGTGTCGGCGGTGCTCGGCGGCGAGCTCGAGCGGGGCGACCGCTAGCACCCTGCTGGCCCCCTTCAGGCCCCGAGCACGATCTCCGCGGTCTGGCGCAGCGTCGCGAGGTCGGTGCCGGGCACGAGCAGCGTCGTCACCGGCGTCTCGCGCCACGCGTCGAGGCGCTCGCGGATCCGCTCGGGCGGGCCGACGAGCGCGATCTCGTCGCAGAACGCGTCGGGCACCGCGGCGATCGCCTCGGCGCGCTTCCCGGCGAGGAAGAGGTCCTGGATCTTCTGCGCCTCGGCCTCGAAGCCCATCCGCGCCATCAGCTCCTTGTGGAAGTTGCGCTTCTTCGCGCCCATGCCCCCGATGTAGAAGCCGAGGCTCGCCTTCTGCGGCGCGTACGCGGCGGCCAGGTCGTCGGTGACCTGGAACGCCACCATCGGCGCGATCTCGAAGCCGTCGCGGCGCTTGGCGAGCGAGTCGGCGTAGACCTCGGGGCGGAACGGCGAGTAGTAGAGCGGCAGCCAGCCGTCGGCGATCTCGGCCGCGAGCGCGACGTTCTTCGGGCCCTCGGCACCCATGTAGATCGGCACGTCGGCGCGCAGCGGGTGCGTGATCGACCGGAGTGGCTTGCCGAGGTGCCATGCGCCCTCGCCGTGGTACGGCAGCGGGTAGTGCGGGCCGTCGCTCTGCACCGGCTTCTCGCGCGCCAGCACCTGGCGCACGATGTCGACGTACTCGCGCGTGCGCTCGAGCGGCTTCGCGAAGGGCTGCCCGTACCAGCCCTCGACGACCTGCGGCCCCGAGACGCCGAGGCCGAGGATCATCCGGCCCTTCGACAGGTGGTCGAGCGTCAGCGTCGCCATCGCCGTCGCGGTCGGCGTGCGCGCGCTGATCTGCACGATCGAGGTGCCGAGCTCGATGCGCTCGGTGTGCGCGCCGATCCACGCGAGCGGCGTGAACGCGTCGGAGCCCCACGCCTCGGCCGTCCACACCGAGTCGTAGCCGAGGCGCTCGGCCTCCTGCGCGATCTCGACGAAGTTCGGGTGCGGGTCGCGCTGCCAGTATCCGAGCTGGACGCCGAGCTTCAGGTCTCGCATGCGGGGGGTCCTCCGTCGGGGCGCCGAGGCGCAGGGTTCGCGTCTCGGGCTGCGCCGTCAAGGGGCGGGCGCCGGGGTCGGCCCGGCGGCCGCGTCGGTCGGCGCGCGCTCGTGGCGGCCGTAGACCCACTCGAAGAGCGGCGAGGCCATCAGCGTCGTGACGATCGATGCAGGGAGCGGGAGACCCTGACGTCACGGCGTTTCGTCCGGGGTGGCGTGGCATCGCAGGCCGCGTGACACCTCGCCGTTCTCATCGTCCGGCATCAGGACAACACGACACTCCCCGACGCCGCGGCCGGAGACCTCCAGAACCTCCAGCTGGACCCCGTCGTAGCGAACCCGATCTCCGACACGCGGGGGCCGATCGAGAAGGGCCAGCACGAGCCCACTCACGGTGTCGACCTCCTCGTGCTCGAGCCTTCGCCCGATCTCCTCGCCGAGATCCTCGATGCGAGCGGTGCCAGCCGCGCGCTGGATTCCGTCGCTTCCGACGTAGAGCTCCGGGCGGTCGCCGCTCGCCGGATCCTGGATGTCTCCGATCACCTCCTCGAAGAGATCCTCGGTCGTGAGGATGCCGTCGGTGCCCCCGTGCTCGTCCATCACCACGGCCATCTGGACCTTGGCGCGATGCATCGCGTCGAGCACGGCGTCGAGCGTCGCACTACCCGGCACGAACGGGACCGGCCGGATGTCGGTCTGACGGATCGCGGTGCCCTCGCGCACGCAGCTTGCGATGTCCCGGATGTGGACCATGCCCACGATGTGATCGAGGTCGTGTGCGTAGACGGGATAGCGCGCGTGGGGAGCCAGCGTCACGACCTCGGTCAGGTCCGAGAGCGAGGCGCCGATCTCGACGCCACGAATCCGCACCCGCGGCACCATCACCTCGTGCGCTACGAGCTCTCCGAACTCGAGGAGCTCGTCCACGACGTCTGCCGCCTCCTGGCGCAGCAGGCCGCCCTGCTCGGCCTCGCGCACCAGATAGCTCAGCTCCTCGGGGCTGTAGAGATGACCGGTGCCCAGGCGCCGGTCGATGCCGACCAGGCGAAGCAGGGAGTTTCCGATGCCGTTGAGCGCCGCCACCACCGGATACGTGGTCAGCTGCGCCGCGAGCATGACTGGCGTCAGCCAGAGCACGGTCCGCTCCGGACGCGCCAGCGCCACCGCCTTGGGCACCATCTCACCCAGCACGATGTGGAGATAGGTGAGCACGACGAGAGCAATCGCGCCTGCCAGGGCGTGGGAGGCGAGCCAGGCAGGTGCCCCCTGCCACGAGAGGAGCGACTCGATCCAGAGCGCGAGCCGGAGCTCCCCATACATACCGAGCCCGAGGCTGGCCATCGTGATGCCGAGCTGGGCGGTGGCGATGTAGCGATCCTGGCGCAGGGGGTCGGCCTGGATGCGCGCCACTGCGGACGCACGCTGGCTGCCCCGAGCCGCGAGCTGCGCGACAGTGGTGCGCGGCGCAGCGACGATCGCAAACTCCGCGGCGACGAACAGCGCGTTCAGCGCGAGCAACGCGGTGACGATGGCGATCGCGGCGAGGTCCATCAGGCAGGCCCCTCGCCAGCCGCTCGCCGGGGCGCGCCCTTGAACTCGTCCGCCAGCACGTCGAAGACGGCGCCGAGGACGTCTCGCAACGTGACCATCCCGACCACTCGCCCATCGTCGTCTACGACGACCGCCTGGGAGGCCCGTTCTTCGCGCATCGTCACCAGGATCCGGTCCGCCGCAGCATCGAGCGGCAGCTTCACCATGGGCCGGAGGAGGTCACGCACGTTCGGGGGCGTGCCCCGCGCGTGTGCGCGCACGGCATCCTTCGTGTGGAGGATGCCGACCATCTCGTCGATCGTTCCGCGGAACACGGGGAAGCGCGTGTAGGGCTGCTCGGCACCGATTCGAATGGCTGCCTCCAGCGGCGTGTCGACGTCGATCGCGACGATGCCGTCGCGCGGCACCATCACCTCGGTCGCTCGGACGCCCGACAGCCGGAGTGCCCGTCGCAGGCGGCGGCGCGCGGCGGGCTCGAGCGCACCCTCGCCGTCGCCCTCCGCGAGCAACAGCTCGATCTCGGCCGGGGAGTGCACGTGCCGGTGCCTACTCTGTCGCACGCCGATCAGCCGCAGGAGCCCGAGCCCACTGCCGTTCAGGACCCAGATCAGCGGCGTGAAGAGGCGCAGCGACCAGGACATGGGAGACGTCGTGAGCAGCGCCGTCCGGACCGGAAACTGCAGTGCCAGCGCCTTCGGCATGAGCTCACCGAGCACCATCTGTACGACGCTCAGCCCGATCAGCACCGCGGCAAAGGCCGCGGAGTGCGCGGCCGCGTGCTCCAAGCCGCCCAGGTCTCCGAGGAGCCCGGCGATCGGTGGCGCCAACGATGCCTGGCCATAGGCGCCGAGGAGCAGGCTCGACAGCGTGATGCCCACCTGGCAGGCTGCGATGTAGCGGTCGAGCTGCTGGGGCTCGTCGACGATCGGCCGCAGCCAGCGGGCGCTGGCGCTTCCCTCCTCGGCTCGCGCGCGGATCCGCGCTCGCGAAACCGCGACTGCGGCGAACTCCGCCGCGACGTACAGCGCGTTGGCGGCAATGAGCAGTCCAAGCGCGACGAAGATGGTGACGAGCGCCATGCGCGCTAGTGGCGACCCGGCGCTGGGATCCAGAAGCGCTGAACGAGGGGGCCGCGGTCAGGCGAGGCGGTGTGGGCCGGTCGGGGTCCTGAACCTGGCCCAGCTCGAACGGGTGACGCGGGGGCGACGAGCCGCAAAGTGTCTTGGTACCTCCGGAATTCAGTTGCAGAGCTCGCCGGTCGGTTCGACGAGTATAGGAGCGCCGCAGCCCCGTTGCCCGACTGACCTCTCGGGTTGCTGGGCCGTCCCCTTCGTGCGCGCCGTGGTCGAACACCCCGCCGGATACGACCTCTCCTCGCCCCTACTCCTCTTCGAGGAGATCCACGGAGAGGACGTCGTCGCCTTCAGGGAATATGGAACCCTCGGCATCCGGAATGGCATGGCTTTCGAAGCCGCATTCCCACGGCTCACACGCTCGCGTGCCTGGTCGCACTGAACCCCCTGTCTCCCGGATCAGCTTGCGCGGGTGGCGGCCGTCGACGTAGCCGACGAAGGTGCCCGCGACGAGGCTGTAGCCGACCAGCTCCTGAATGCGCGGCGAATAGCGCGCGGCGAGCGCGGGCGGCGTGGCGAGCATCAGGTTCTCGAGCTGGCGCAGCCACGGCTGACAGTACTGGATCGTGAGGCCGAGGCGCTTGCGCTGCGAGCGGTTCGCCCCCGAGCGGTGGTAGAGCGAGCCGGGGAAGATCGCGACCGAGCCCGAGCGCAGCAGCAGCGGGCGGCCGAGCGGCTCGATCTCCTTCCAATCGTCGGAGCGTGGCAGGTGGCTCCACCGGTGGCTGCCCGGGATCACCTCCGTTGCGCCGTTGTACTGCGTGAACGCGTCGAGCGCCCAGATCGTCGACACGCCCTGCGGCGCGCGCGGCGGCGG
>CAZQYK010000634.1:0-9281 GCA_964597285.1 uncultured Spirochaetales bacterium | reverse complement strand
GCGCCGCGGCGGTCGCGGCCTGGATCAGCCCGTCCATGCCGAAGCCGCCGTGGAAGCTCACGTGGTCGGCGACGAACACGTGGTCGAGCCCGGCCGCGCGCGCGCGGACGAGCAGCGCGCGCCGCCGCGCGTGCGGCCCGGTCAGGATCTCGCCGTCGGCGAGCGCGCCGACGCGGAGCTCGTCCTGGGCAGCGGTCGCCATCGCCTACAGCATCGACGTGTCGGTCTCGAGGCCGAGCAGCAGCCGCCCGGTGAGCTCGAGCGTCGCCGGGGCGACCATCATGTGCTGCGTCGCGACGTGCACGTCGCGGAACAGGCGCTGGAGCGGCGAGCTGCGGTAGACCGAGCTGCCGCCGCCGAGGTGGTACATGCGGTCGACCGCGTCGGCCGCGGCGCGCGTCGCGTGCGTCGTCGCGAGCCGGACGTCGCGGCGGTGCTCGACGCCGATCCGCCCGTCGGCGCACGCCGCCCGCCAGGCGCTCTCGATCGCCTCGTAGTAGAACGCGCGAGCCGAGCGCAGGCCGGCTTCGGCGAGCGACACCTCGCTCTGCGCCGCCGGCCGCGCCGCGAGCGCGCGCGCGCTGCCCTGCGGCGTCTTGCCCCCGGCGATCTCGACGAGCGCGTCGACCGCCGCCCGCGCGAGCCCGAGCGCCACCGCGGCGATCCCCATCGCGAGCAGGCCGAATTGCGGGAACGCGTAGAGCGGCCGCTCGAGCGGGCCGTCGACGCCGAGCCCGACCGCGCGCGCGTCGGGCACGAACAGGCCCTTCATCGCGAAGTCGGTGCTGCCGGTGCCGCACAGGCCCGACGCGTGCCAGGTGTCGAGGAACTCGACCTCGGCGGCCGGCGCGATCATCATCCGCGAGCGCGGCGTTCCGTTGTGCAGCAGCTCGGGCGCGCCGTCGCGGATCACCTGACAGCCGCCCATCACCCAGTCGGCGTTCTGGGTGCCGGAGCCCCACGGCCAGCGCCCGTCGACGCGGAAGCCGCCCGGCTCGGCGACCGCGCGGCCGCGCGGCGCGAACACGCCGCCGAGCAGCACCTCGGGGTGGTGGAAGATCTCGCGCGCGGAGTCGGGCGGCAGCAGCGCGAGCACGCTTCCGGAGGTGGCGCCGATGAAGACGCACCACGCGCTCGAGCCGTCGGCGGTCGCGAGGGTCTCGATCGCCCGCATCGTCTGCGCCGGCGGCAGCTCGAGCCCGCCGTAGACCTCGGGCACGCACATGCGGAAGAAGCCGGCGCGCGCGAACGCCGCCGACAGGTCGGGCGGCATCTGGCGCGCGCGCTCGATCTCGTCGGCGCGCTCGCGCAGCGTCGGCAGCAGCGCGCGCGCGGCGGCGACCGCGTCGACCGACGCGCCCGCCTCGGACCCGCGCGGCGCGCTCATCGCGGCTCGTCGCTCGCGAGCCCGAGGCGGTTCGCGATGTTGTTCTTCTGCATGTTCGAGCTGCCGCCGACGATCGGCATGCCGAGCAGGTCGCGCACGTGGCGCTCCATGTCGTGCCCCTCGGCGAGGCCGTAGGCGCCCATCACGCGCTGGCACGCGAGCGCGATCTCGACCGCGGTGTCGCCGACGTAGAGCTTCGCCATCGACGTCTCGACCGAGCAGGGTCGCTCGAGCTGCGCGAGCCACGCGGCGCGGTAGAGCATCCCGCGGCAGGCCTCGAGCTTCGTGCGCGCCTCGACGAGCGCGTGGCGCACGGCCTGGTGGCCGCTGATCGGCCGCCCGAACTGGCGCCGCTGCTGCGCGTACGCCCACGCCTCCTCGAGCGCGGCTTGCGCGATGCCGAACGCGCACGCGCTGATCTCGAGCTTCTCGACGTCGAGCGCGCGGCCGGCGAGCATCCCCCAGCCGCGGTTCCAGCCCTCCTCGCCGCCGACGACGTTGTCGAACGCCACCTCCGCGCCCTCGAAGATCACGTCGCTCGACAGCGTGTAGCGCAGGTTCGCGTGCTCGATCGGGTGGACGCGCACGCCCGGCGTCCCGCGCGGCACCAGCACGAAGGAGAGGTTCCGGTAGCGCGGCGCCTCGGGGTCGCTGCGCACGAGGCAGTAGACGTAGTCGGCCCAGTCGGCACCGGTGCACCAGCGCTTGAAGCCGTCGAGCACGACCGTGCCGCCGTCGGCGCTGCGGCGCGCGCTCGTCGTGACGCTCGCGAGGTCGCCGCCGACCTCGGGCTCCGAGAGCCCGTACGCGAAGAGCAGCTCGCCGCGCGCGAGGCGCGGCAGCAGCTCCTCCTTCTGCCGCTTCGAGCCGTTCTCGGCGACGTTGATGCCGCCGTAGAACGCACAGTGGATGAACGGACCCGCGGCGAACGCGCCGCCGCGGCACAGCTCCTCGATCACCGCGACCGCGGCGACGAGGTCGCGCCCCTGTCCGCCCCAGGCCTCGTCGATCGTCAGCCCGCAGACGCCGAGCGCGGCCAGCTTCGCGAAGAGCTCCGGCGGGAAGCGGTGCTCGCGGTCCCACTGCCGCCGCTTCTCCGGCGGCATCTCCTCGGCGACGAAGCGCCGCAGCACCTCGCGCAGCATCGTCACGTGCTCGGGCTCGTCGGTGAACCACACGCTAGTCGCACCCTCCGCGCCGCTCGAGGGGCATCGCTAAGCCCCCGAGCTCGTCGGCGAACCACACGCTAGTCGCCCTCCGCCCCCAGCCAGGCGTCGCCCCACGCGTCGGCGAACGCGAGCTTCTCGACCGGGCGCCGCGAGATCGGACCGTGTCCGCGGCGCAGCGGCCAGCCGATCGGCACCGCGGCGGCGGTGCCCCACGGATCCGGGATTCCGAGCAGCGCGCGCACCTCGTCCTCGCACTCGCACAGCAGCGTCGTCAGCACGCAGCCGAGGCCCTCGGCGCGGCACGCGAGCAGCGCGTTCTCGACCGCGGGGTAGATCGACGCGCCGCCGACCACCGAGACGCGCGGGAGCTTCGCGTCGGTGATCGCCATGCGCCGCGGGTCGAAGCAGAAGACGAGCACGACCGGCGTCTCGCCGAAGTGCTCGGCGAGGTGGTCGCCGGCGCCGAGCATGCGCCGCGTGCGCTCGCGCAGCGACTCGGGCGCGCCCTCGAGCTGCGCCATGTGCTGCGCCGCGTACGCGCGCCAGCGCTCGGCGTAGAGCGCGCCGAGCCGGCGCTTGCGGGCCGCGTCGCGGACGACGACGACGCGCCACGGCTGGACGTTGCCGCCGGTCGGCGCCCAGCTCGCGGCCTCGAGCACGCGCCGCAGCGCCGCGTCGGGCACCGGGTCCGGCCGCAGCCGACGCACGGCCCGCAGGGTGCGCATCGCCTCGTAGACGCCGACCTCCGCCACCGGGAGTCCTCCTACCGCCCCTTGAACACCGGCGGGCGCTTCTCGCGCAGCGCGGCGAGCGCCTCGCGGTGGTCGTCGCTCTGGAAGGTCACGATCTCGAGCGCCGTCGACGCGTCGAAGGCCGTGTTGAGCGCGTCCTTCACGAGCTTGTTCACGGCCTGCTTGGTGTAGCGCACCGCGAGCGGCGCGCCGGCCGCGAGCCGCTCGGCGAAGGCCAGCGCCTCGGCCTCGAGCGACGCCGCCGGCACGACGCGGTTCACGAGGCCCATCCGGTGCGCGTCGTCGGCGCTCACCGGGTCGCCGGTCAGCAGGAACTGCTTCGCGCGCGCCGGCCCGAGCACCAGCGGCCAGATCGCCGCGCCGCCGTCGCCGGCGACGATGCCGACGCGCACGTGGGGGTCGACCAGCGTCGCGCCGTCGGCCATGAAGATCACGTCCGAGAGCAGCGCGAGCGACGCCCCGAGCCCGACCGCCGGACCGTTCAGCGCGGCGACGATCGGCAGCTCGACGTCGAGCAGGTCCCAGATCATCTGCTTCGCGTCGCGCCGCAGGTGCTCGAGCGCCTCGAGGCCGTCGAGACCGCCGAGCCACCCGAAGTCGCCGCCGGCGCTGAAGGCCTTGCCGCGCCCGGTCCACAGCACCGCCCGCGCGCGGTCCTCGCGCTTCAGCTCGCGGAACAGCCGCGTCAGCTCGCCGTGGAGCAGGGCGTCCACGGCGTTCAGCGCACTCGTCGGGTGGTCGATCGCGATGCGCAGCACGTCGCCGACGCGATCGAAGTGCAGCGCGCGGTAGCCCTCGTACATTCCCACTCCTCCGCTCACCCCCGCACCGCCGCGAGGTCGGCCGGCAGCGCGCGCGCCGCCAGCGCGAAGTGCACGGTCGCCCACAGCCCCGCGACGACCGCCACCGCCGCCAGCGACCAGCGCACGGCCTCGTCGCCGTGGGCGGCGAACACGCCGTCGTTGAGCCAGCCCACCGTCTGCGGCCCGAGCGCGAGCCCGATGATGTTCGTGACGAACATCAGCACGCCGGCGGCGACGGCGCGCATCCGCACCGGCGCGAGCGACTGCACGGTCGAGAACACCGGACCCTGGTACATCGCCGCGACGAGCAGGCCCGGGAACGCGACCGCGAGCGCGACGTCGGCGCTCGGGTGGAAGAAGAACACCAGCGTGAACGGCAGCGGCCCGAACGACGCGAGGGCCGCGAGCCACAGCCACCAGCGCACGTCGCCGCGCCCGAGCCGGTCGGCGAGCCAGCCGGCGAGCACCGAGCCGATCGCGCCGCCGACGCCGAGCGCGATGCCGAACTTCGTGCCGAGCTCGCCGCCGGACATCTCGTGCACGCGGCGCAGGAAGGTCGGCGCCCAGACGGCGAACGCGTAGCCGCTGAACGCGACGAGGCCGATCCCGAGCGAGAGGTGGCGGAAGGAGCGCAGCCCGGCGAGGTAGCGCATGACCTCGCCCACGGTCGGCAGCCCCGGATCGGGCGCGCCGGCAGCCGGGCGCGGGTCGTGCCGGCCGCGCTCCGGCTCGCGGAGCGTCAGTTGCACGACGAGCGCGAGCGCGACGCCGGGCAGCCCGACCGCGAGGAAGGCGTGCCGCCAGCCCCAGAACTCCTCGAGCCAGCCGCCGGCGAGCACGCCGAACAGGATCCCGATGTGGATGCCCATCGCGTAGACGCCGAGCGCGGTCGCGCGCCGCTCGACCGCGAAGTAGTCGGCGATCAGCGAGTGCGCGGCCGGCGACAGCGCCGCCTCGCCGACGCCGACGCCGACCCTCGCCCACGCGAGCTGCGCGTAGCTCGTCACGAGGCCCGACGCGGCGGTCATCCCGCTCCAGACCGCGAGGCCGATCGCGATGATGCTGCGCCGCACCCAGAGATCCGAGAGGCGCGCGATCGGGATGCCGAGCGTCGCGTAGAACACCGCGAACGCCGGGCCGGTCAGGAAGCCCATCGCCGAGTCCGAGACGCCGAGCTCCTGCTGGATCGGCTCGAGCAGGATCGAGACGATCTGGCGGTCGACGAAGTTGAACACGTACGCGACGAAGAGCAGCCCGAGCACGTAGTTCGCGTACGCCGGGCTCGCCCCGACGCCGCTCGCGGCGCCGCGCTCCTCGCCGGGGGCGGAGTTCAGGTTAGAACTCCCCCAGCGGCCGCCCCCAGAGGTGCTCGCCCGGGCCGATGACGAAGCGCTCCCACGCCTCGATGATCGTGTCGCGCCCGTTCGGCGCCGAGAGTGCCGCGGCCGGCACGAACAGGATGCCGCCGGCGACGAGCGCGAGCGCCGCCCACGGGCGCACCATCACGACGTCCCAGGTGACGTTGAACGCGCGCAGCGCGCCGCCGGCCCGGCGCTCCTGCGCCGTCGCTGCGGCGGGAGCGACCAGCGCGGCGACGAGCAGCGCGCACGCGACGCGGACGCCTGCCGCTCGGCGCGCGTTCGGTCGGCTCGCTCGGCGCGTGGGCTCCACGGGGCTGCAGCGTATCAGAATCGCGCCGGGCGGTGGGAACTCGCGAGCGCTGCCAGCGTCGGTGGCCCCACGGGGTCGCCCGCGCCGGCAACGCGCCGCGTGGCCGCCGCCGCGAGGTCGAATGATATCCTCGCGACGGCCGTGCCCGAGCTCCTCGTCGCCGCGATCGTCGTGCTGCTCGCCGGAGCCGTGGCCGCCGCGGCGCTGCGCCGCAGCGCAGCGTCGGCGCGCCGGCTCGTCGCGGCGATCACGCCGATCGCCGCACTGGCGGCATGCGCGCTCGTCGCCGCCACGGCTGCGCGCCGCGTGCCGCCCGAGCCGCCGCAGCGGCCCGACCTCCCGCTGCGCGTCGCCGACGCCGGCGACACCGGCTCGGACGCGTGCCGCGCGTGCCATCCGCGCCAGCACGCGACCTGGCGGGCGTCGTACCACCGCACGATGACCCAGACCGCGTCGCCGCACGCGGTGCTCGGCGACTTCGACGACGCGTCCGTCGCGTTCGGCGACACCCGCTACCGGCTCTTCGAGCGCGACGGGCGCTTCTACGGCGAGGTCGCCCCGCCGCCGCCGAGCCTGCAGCGCGGCGACGGCGCGGCGTCGGTCACCGTCGAGCTCGTGCAGACGACCGGCTCGCACCACATGCAGCTCTACTGGCACTCGGTCGGCGACGACCGGCTGCTCGAGGCCTTCCCGCTCGTCTACCTGCGCGGCGCGCAGCGCTGGATCCCGCGCCTGTCGGCCTTCGTGACGCCGCCGAGCCACGGCGAGGGCGCCCCGTCGGTCTGGAACTACACCTGCATCGGCTGCCACACGACCCACCCGCGCCCGCGCCTCTCCGGCGAGGGCCAGGGCGGGGTCGACTCGCACGTGACCGAGCTCGGGATCGCCTGCGAGTCGTGTCACGGGCCCGGCGCCGAGCACGTCGCGGCGAACCGCTCGCCGCTCGCGCGCTACCGCCGACACCTCGGCGACGCCCCCGACCCGACGATCGCGAACCCGGCGCATCTGCCGCACGACCGCGCGTCGCAGGTCTGCGGCCAGTGCCACGCGGTCAAGGCCTTCTACAGCGCCGAGGACGCGATCGCGTGGGGCGAGCGCGGGCTGCGCTTCCGGCCCGGCGACGCGCTCGAGGAGACGGTCGGAATCCTCTCGAACGCGAGCTTCGACGAGCCCTTCGCGCGCAAGATCCGCCGCGACTTCCCCGACTACGTCCGCGGCAGCTTCTGGGAGGACGGCACGGTGCGGGTCACCGGGCGCGAGTACAACGCGCTGCTCGAGGCGCCGTGCTTCCAGCGCGGAGAGCTGTCGTGTCTGTCGTGCCACACGCTGCACCAGCGCCGCGACGACCGGCGCGAGCCCAGCGCGTGGGCCGACGACCAGCTCGCGCCCGACATGGACGGCGACCGCGCGTGCACGCAGTGCCACGCCGACTACGCAGAGCCCCGGGTGGTCGCCGAGCACACGCACCACGAGCCGGGCTCGAGCGGCAGCGCGTGCCAGAACTGCCACATGCCGCACACGAGCTACGGCCTGCTGAAGGCGATCCGCGCGCACGAGATCGGCAATCCGGTGCTGATCGCGTCGGGCCCCGGCGCCGACCGCCCGAACGCGTGCAACCTCTGCCACCTCGACCGGCCGCTCGGCTGGACCGCCGAGCACCTCGAGCGATGGTACGGGCAGCCGGCGCCGGAGCTCACGCGCGACGACCGCCGCGTCGCCGCCGGCGTGCGCTGGGCGCTCGAGGGCGACGCCGGGGTGCGCGCGCTCGTCGCCTGGTCGTTCGGCTGGGCGCCGGCGCAGGAGGCGTCGGGAAGCGACTGGGTGGTACCGTACCTCGCGCAGCTGATGGACGACCCCTACGACGCCGTGCGAATCATCGCCTCGCGCTCGCTGCGCCGCCTGCCCGGCGTCGACGCGGACGGCTACGACCCGCTCGACGCGCCCGCCGGGCGCGCGCGAGCGACCGCCGCGCTGCGCGGGCGCGTCGAGGCGCCGTCGGACGCCGTTCGCGCGCGGGCCACCCTGTTCGGCGCCGACGGCCGTCTCGACGCGCCCGAGCTCGCGCGCCTGCTCGAGCGCCGCGACGAGCGCCCGCTGAACCTGGCGGAGTAGAGCTCGCGCGATGGATGCGAAACCCGACCGCGACTCCACGTCTACACTCGGGAAATCGGCGCCGAGCACAGCGTCCGCGCTCGGGATCCTGAACGTCCGCTTCGGGCTGTGGGCGCTCCTCGCGTACCTGAGCCTCGGCCTCGCGCTCGAGGGCATGCACGGCTTCAAGATCCCCTGGTATCTCGAGTACGAGACGCGGCGCCTGATGTGGACGCTCGCGCACGCCCACGGCGTGCTCGTCTCCGTGCTCGCGATCGGCTTCGGCGCGCTGCTGCGCGGCGCCCCCGAGCCGGCCGCGCGCTGGCAGCGCGCGGCGTCGGCGTGTCTGATCGGCGCCGCGGTGCTGCTGCCGGGCGGCTTCCTGCTCGGCGGGATCTACGTCTACGACGGCGACCCCGGCGCCGCGGTCGTGCTGTCCCCGATCGGCGGCGCGCTGCTCTTCGCGGCGGTGCTGCTGACCGCGCTCCACTACCGACCGGGCGCGCGTTGAACGAGGCGACCGGGCGCGCGTCGAGCGAGGCTCGCGCGCTCGCGCAGAGGATCGGCTCACGGATCGCTCCGGTGCTCGCGCTGGCGCTCGGCGCGCTCGCGTATCGGCCGCTGCTCGAGAGCGCGCTGCATCTGCCCGACGTGCCCCAGGTCGAGCGCTGGCTGTTCCGCCCCTCGCAGCTCCCGACCTTCTTCGTGCTCGCCGCCGCCGGCTGGATCGCGTGGCGGCGCCGCCTGCGGCTGCGGGCGCTGCCCGAGCGCGCGAACCACGCGCTCGCCGCGGCGTTCGCGCTCGCCGCCGCGGCCACCTTCGTCTGGGCGCAGCTCACCCGCGCGAGCGACCTGCTGCTGCCGTCGCTCGCGGCGCTCACCGTCGCGCTCGCGAGCGCGACGCGCGGCGCCGCCGGCGCCCGCGCGCTCGCGCTGCCCGCGCTGGTGCTGGTCTTCGGCGTGCCGATCCCGGTGCCGCTGCGACACGAGCTCGTGTGGCGGCTCCAGCTCGCCGCGGCCGACGCCGCCGCGTGGCTGCTCGACCTCGCCGGCCGCGACTTCCTCCACGCCGGCGTGATCCTGCGCGACGCGGAGCAGTCCTTCCACGTGATCGACGGCTGCAGCGGCCTCCAGGGCATCATGATCCTGACGCTGACGGCGCTGATCGTCCGCGAGCTCTTCAGCGGCGCTTCGCTTCGGCGCTGGCTGCCGGTGCTGCTCGCCCCGCCGCTCGGCTATGCGCTCAACGCGATGCGCGTCGCGGCGATCGCGGCGAGCTCCGACCCCGATGCGCTCGCCGGCGTCGGCGCCCCCCCCACGCCGCAGGGCCTCGCGGTCCTCGCCGCAGGCACGGCGATCCTCTACGCGCTCGCGCACGCGCTCGACCGCGGGCCGCGCCCCCCGGGCG
>CAZQYK010000633.1:0-5795 GCA_964597285.1 uncultured Spirochaetales bacterium | reverse complement strand
CGCTCGACGAGCGCGCGGCCGAGGCCGCGCCGGCCGTGCTCGGGCTCGACGTCGAGCTCCTCGAGGTGCGCGTCGCCGCCGAGCTCGCGGCCGAGTGCGAACCCGACCGGGCGGTCGCGCGCGGCGACGGCGACCCACAGCCAGCCGCTCGCGAGCCCGTCGGCGAGCTCGTCGCGCTCGCGCTCGAGCTCGAGCAGCTCGGGGTCGAGGCGCCCGGCGGAGAGCGAAGCCGCGCGCCGCTCGATCCCGGGCAGCGCGTCGAGGTCGCGCTCCTCGGCGGCGCGGACGCGGTAGCCCGGCGGCGCCGGCCCCGCCCGGTCGAGCGCTCGCGGCGCCGTCATCTTCCTCCTCGCCCGGGGGCGCGGCGAGTCTGACACGCCGCGGATGCTCGGCCAAGGCGCGGCGCTCGGGTATGCTGCGCGCGATGGCCGTGGCCGAGGTGCTGCTCGACGGTCTCGCGTTCGCCGAGGGCCCGCGCTGGCGCGACGACCGGCTGTGGTTCTCGGACATGCACGACGGCTGGGTGAAGACCGTCGACGCGAGCGGGCGCTGCGAGCGCGTCGTGCGCGTCGCGAACGATCCCTCCGGCCTCGGCTGGCTCCCCGACGGCCGGCTGCTCGTCGTGTCGATGCGCGACCGCCGTCTGCTCGTGCTCGAGGACGGCGCGCTGCGCGAGTTCGCGGACCTGTCCGGCATCGCGACGCATCACTGCAACGACATGGTCACCGACGGACGCGGGCGCTCGTGGGTCGGCAATTTCGGCTTCGACTTCGAGGCCCGGGCGCCGGCGCGCGACGCCGACCTCGCACTGGTGCTTCCCGACGGCGAGGTGCGCGTCGCCGCGCGCGGCCTGTCGTTCCCGAACGGCAGCGTCGTCACGCCCGACGGCCGCACGCTGATCGTCGGCGAGGCGATGGCGGCGCGCCTCACCGCCTTCGACGTCGCCGACGACGGATCGCTCTCGGGCCGCCGCGAGTGGGCGCGGCTCGACGGTGCGGTGCCCGACGGCATCTGCCTCGACGCCGAGGGCGCGATCTGGGTCGCGTCGCCGCTCGGCCGCGAGGCGCTGCGCGTGCGCGAGGGCGGCGAGGTCACCGAGCGCGTCGAGCTCTCGCAGCGCGCGATCGCGTGCGCGCTCGGCGGGCCGGAGCGCCGGACGCTCTTCGTCTGCACGTCGGACGCGATCCACGGCGACGAGTGCCGCGAGCGACGCGCGGCGCGCATCGAGGTCGCCGAGGTCGCGGTGTCCGGCGCCGGGTGGCCCTGAGAGCGCCCTTAAGCGCTCACAGCCAGAGCGCGGCCCTGGCAGATCGCTGAAGAGCGATCTCGCGAGTCCGCTCGAGCGTCGTGGAAGAGGGCCCTTGAGACGTCGCCCGCCCGAGCAGCTCGCGCTCGACCGCCACTCGTGGGGCAGGCGGCGGCCCGGTGCCGGACGCAAGCCCGGGCCGAACCCGCGCGTGCTCCACCGCTCGCGCGAGAAGTTCGCGCGGGGGCTGCCGTGCCACGTGACGCTCAAGGTCCGGGACGGCGTGCCGTCGCTGCGGACGGTGAAGCTCGTGCACGAGGTCGAGCGAACGTTCGCCGACGGCTGCGAGCGCGGGGAGTTCCGGCTCGTGCACTACTCGCTCCAGGACGACCACGCGCACCTGGTCGTCGAGGCGAAGAGCCGCGAGGCGCTCGGGCGCGGGATGAAGGCGATCGGGGCGCGCCTGGCACGGGCGGTGAACCGGGTGTTCGGGCGCAGGGGGCGCGTGCTCGCCGATCGGTATCACCTGCGGGTGCTGCGGAATCCTTCGCAGGTGCGGAATGCGCTGGCCTACGTGCTTCTGAACGCCCGGCGGCATGCGGCGAAGGGTGGGAAGAAGCTTTCGAGGGCGATGGGGTTGGACCCCGCTTCTTCTGGACGCTGGTTCGACGGGTGGCGGTGGAGACCAGCGGCCGATGGGCCGGGGCCGCCTCTCTCTCCGGGCGCTCCGGTGGCGCAGGCGCGCTACTGGCTGTTGACGGAAGGCTGGCGGCGGCGGGGGCTGCTCGATCCGGACGAGGTGCCAGGGACGGGCCGGCGGACGCGCCGCACGCGCTCGAGGCGTCTGGCGCCTGCGCTGGACTAACGGGGCGTGGCCTCGACGGGAGGGCCGCGAGCGCGCGACCCACTCCCTCCAGAGCCTCTTCGACAACGCGGGCGCGACCTGGCAAGGTCGCTTCGCTGCGCGCTGTCAGCGCTCGAGCGACGCGATCAGCCCGGGCAGATCGCGCAGGTCGGCGATCGTGAAGTCCGGCGGCGGGCCCTCGTGGGCAGCGAGCGCCGCGTCGACGTCGGGGATGCGGCGCGTGAGCCAGACCGTGCGCAGCCCGAGCGCCGCCGCGCCGGCGACGTCGGCGCGCAGGCTGTCGCCGACGTGCAGCGCCTCGCCGGGCTCGACGCCGAGCCGACCGAGCACCTCCGCGAAGATCTCCGCGCGCGGCTTGCGCATGCCGAAGGTCTCCGACACGACGAGCGCGTCCGGGTCGAGGCAGTCGCGCAGCCGCGCCTCGTCGAGCACCGCGAACGCGGTGTCGGCGTGGCTGAAGTTCGAGCACAGCCCGAGCCGTCGGGTGCGGCGCAGCGCGTCGAGCACCTCGCGGTGGTGCGGCAGCGCGACGACGCCGCGGCGCAGCACGCCCATGTGCATCGCGGTCAGCTCGGCGGCGAGCTCGGCCTCGTCGACGCCGAGGCGCTCGAGCAGGTCGGTGAAGCGCAGCAGCGTCGGCACCTCGAGGTCCTTCGCGAAGTGGCTCTCGCCGAACGCCCGGTTGCCGTCGACGAGCGCCTCGACGAAGGCGTCCCAGCTCACCTCGGCGCTGCGGCGGACGCGCTCGTGCATCAGCGCCGTCGACGCCGGCAGCCGGCGCCCGCGGTGCTCGGTCGCAGCCGGCAGCCGGTCCCAATGCAGGTCGACCAGCGTGTCGAAGAGATCGAAGCTGACGGCTCGCACGGTCACGGGGTCGGGCTCGGCTCAGCGGGCGCTGAGGCTCGCGTAGATCGTCCGCACGAGATCGTCGGCGCTGACGAATCCGCCGCCCCACTCGGTCTCGAAGTCGGCGAGCGGGTGCGACTCGACGAGCTCCTCGGCGCCCTTGCCGGCCTCGAGCGCGCGCCGCACGCGGTCGCGCGCGGCCGCGAGCATCACGCGGTAGCTGGCGAGCTCGCGCCGGTTCGAGAGCTCGCCGTGGCCGGGAATGATCCGCGTCGCGTCGTCGGCGAGCTCGAGTACGCGGTCGACGGCGGCGATCAGCCCGTCGATCGAGCCGCCGCTGCTCAGGTCGATGAAGGGGTAGCGCCCGGAGAAGTACACGTCGCCGGCGTGGATCGCGTTCGCGCGCCGGAAGTGGACCACCGCGTCGCCGTCGGTGTGCGCGTTCGCGACGTGCAGCGCGTGGATCTCGTCGCCGTTCAAGTGCAGCGTGAGGTCGTCGCCGAAGGTGACGACCGGAAGCGCCGCCGTCGGCGAGGCCGGCACGGTGCGCTCGAAGGCGGCGATGAACTGGTCGCTGCTCATCCGACGCCGCACGGCGTCGTGCGCGACGATCACCGCACCCTGCCCGGCCAGGTTCTCGTTGCCGCCGGTGTGATCGCCGTGCCAGTGCGTGTTCAGCACGAAGCGCAGCGGCTGCTTCGAGATCGCGGCGACCGCGGCGCGGATCTTCTCCGTCAGCGGCGCGAACTGGTCGTCGACGAGGAACACGCCGTCGGGTCCGCTCGAAACGCCGATGTTGCCGCCGCTGCCGACGAGCATGTGCACGCCCGGCGCGACCGGCACGGTGCGGATCTCGACGTCTTCGAGCTGCGCCGACGCCGCGCCGGCCTGGAGCGCCGCGCCGAGCGCGCAGACGACGCCGCGCAGCGCGCGCGTCACTTCCCCGCCAGCGGCGCGACCACCGCCTCGGCGAAGCGCTCCAGCGCCTCGGCGTCCACGCCCTGGATCACGACGTAGCTGATGCCGGTGCGCTCGCGGCGGCGCTCGAGCGTGTCGCGGATCTCCGCCGCGCTGCCGGTCAGGAAGAGCGGGCAGTCGGCGACCTCCTCGGGCGTCATCGGCGAGCTGCGCGCGAGCGCCTCGCGCAGCGGCTTCGGATCGTCGGTGATCGCGACGACGAACGAGAGCGTCGTCAGCTCGATCGCGTCGGGGTCGCGCCCGGCCGCCGCTGCGGCCTCGCGCACCCAGCCCACCTTCTCGACCACGCGCGCCGGCGACAGGTCGCCGGGCGTGTCGGCGTGCACGGCGCCCTTCGGCAGGCTCGGGTTGATGCCGACGATGTCGGCGCAGCGCGCGGCCAGCGAGAGCACGCGGCGCCCGCCGCCGCCGATCAGCAGCTTCGGCGGCGTCTCGGGCAGCGGATCGACTGCCTGCGCGACGCCGTCGATCCGGTAGTGCTCGCCGTCGAAGCTCGTGCGCTCCTGCGTCCACATGCGGCGCAGGATCTCGAGCGCCTCGGCGAGCCGGTCGATGCGCACGCCGGGCCGGTCGTAGCGCATGCCCGCCTCGCGGTAGTCCGACTCCATCCAGCCCGCCCCGATGCCGAACTCGTGGCGCCCGCCCGAGAGCAGCTGCAGCGTCGCGGCCGCCTTCGCGAGCACGACCGGATGGCGGTAGTCGACGTCGTAGACGAGCGAGCCGATCGCGAGCCGTTCGGTCGCGGCCGCCGCAGCCGCGAGCGCGGTCACCGGCTCCCACTGCGTGTGGAAGTGGTCCGGCCAGAACACCGACGCGTAGCCGAGCGCCTCGATCGCTCGCAGGCGCTCGCGCCACTCGCGCGGCGGGAGATGCTGGAGCTGGACGCCGAAGCGGAAGGGATGGGGCACCGCAGGACCTCGATGAGCGCGCGGCCAGTGTACACGCTGGCCGCGGGCTGCCGGAAACCGATACCGTATGCGCTCCGCTCGCCCCGCCGGCGGATTCCCGAATGCCCCGAAGCGATCCCCGCACCCAGCCGCCGCCGGTCGTCCCGAGCGTCGAGGATTTCGCGCGCAGCTGGGCCACCGACGATCCGCAGCGCGTGATGGGGCGGGGACACCCGGTCGGCGACTTCCTCGAGGCGCACGCGTGGCGGGTGCTCGAGCGCTCGGCGGGCCGGCTGCGGGTGCGCGCCGGGCTCCCCGACGCGGTGCGCAACCCGCGCGGCGAGCTCTTCGGCGGCTTCACGCCGACCTACGTCGACCTGTTCGCGATCTTCGCGTTCCACACGACGCGCGCCGAAGGCGAGCCGCGCCGCTGGCTCAGCACCGCGAGCCTGCGCGTCGAGTACTTCCGGCCGATCCACGGGCCGGAGTTCGAGATCGACGGGCGCGTGATCCACCGCAGCGGCCGCACCGGACACGTCGAGGTTCGATTCTCCGACGTCGACGGGGCGCTGTGCGCTCTCGCTCACGCGACGCTGATCGAGCGCCGCGAGTGAACGCACTGCGCGCCGGTGCCGGGCTCGCGACGTTGGGGCTCGCGCTCGCGGCCGGGGGGGGCGCACCGACGCCGATCGAGCTGCGCGACGACGCGGGCGCGGTCGCGCTGCTCCATGCGCCGCACGGAAACGCGCGCGACGGCTTCTTCACGCCGTGGTCGCGCGACCCGAAGTCGCTGTGGGCGTTCCTCCGCTGGCAGCTCTTCTCGGACGACCCCTGGGACGAGAGCCGCGTGCCGGAGGTCCCGACCCGCCTCGGCGACGGCGCCGCGCTCGCCGGCTTCGAGCCCGGCGCGACCTTCACCTGGGTCGGCCACGCGACCTTCGCGATCCACGACGGCGACGACGTGATCCTGACC
>CAZQYK010000632.1:0-7061 GCA_964597285.1 uncultured Spirochaetales bacterium | reverse complement strand
CGCGCGACCTCGCCGCGCTCCGCGAGCGCCTGCGCGGCGACGCGCTCGACGCGCTGGTGGCGTCGACGGAGGTGGAGACCGAGGACGGCCCCCAGCAGCGACGGCTCGCCCTCGGGGCGCTGCTCGACGACCTCGCGGCCGCGCTCCCCGCACTCGCCGACCGCCTCAATCACGCCTATCTCGTGCACGCGGTGCCGCGACGCCAGCGCGGCGGCGGCACCGGCTGGGATCCCGCGTGACCACCTATCGCATCC
This sequence comes from uncultured Spirochaetales bacterium, assembly GCA_964597285.1. GTDB lineage: Bacteria > Myxococcota_A > UBA9160 > UBA9160 > SMWR01 > JAHEJV01. The sequence goes on along the minus strand of CAZQYK010000632.1, from coordinate 6,807 downwards.
TGCACCAGACGCTCTACGAGTACGGCGACGAGGTGGTGAGCTCGCACAACGAGGCGCACCTGCTGCCGCGGCGCCTCGCGACGCAGACGCCGGCCGACGTGCAGCTGCGCGTCGACCCGACGCCCGACAGCGTGCACTGGCACGTCGACTACTTCGGAAACGACGTGGTGTTCTTCGCGCTCCAGACGCCGCACCGCGAGCTCTCGATCCGCACCGAGAGCGCGGTGACGCTGACGCCGCCGCCCGAGCTCGACCCGTCGCGCTCGGCGCCGTGGGAGCGGGCGGCCGAGGCAGCGCGCGCCGCGCAGGGCCCCGACGCGCTCGAGGCCTTCGAGTACGTCTTCGACTCGCCCTTCGTCGCGGCGAGCCCGGCGCTCGCCGACTACGCGCGGCCGTCGTTCCCGCCCGGGCGCCCGCTCGCCGAGGCGCTCGTCGATTTCTCGCACCGCATCCACGCCGACTTCCGCTACGACCCCGACGCGACGACCCTCGACACGCCGGTCGAGGACGCGCTGCGCGAGCGCCACGGCGTCTGCCAGGACTTCGCGCACGTGATGATCGGCGGGCTGCGCTCGCTCGGCCTGCCGGCGCGCTACGTGAGCGGGTATCTGCGATCGAGACCGCCGCAGCCCGCGAAGACCCCTGCCGCGGCCGAGCCCGACCTGATCGGCGCCGAGGCGTCGCACGCGTGGGCCGCGTCGTGGTGCCCCGAGCTCGGCTGGATCGAGATCGACCCGACCAACGATCTCGTCCCGCGCGACCGCCACGTCGTGCTCGCGTGGGGGCGCGACTACGACGACGTCTCCCCCGTCAAGGGCGTGACCCTCGGCGGCGGCTCGCACGCGGTCGAGGTGAGCGTCGAGGTGCGCCCGATCGAGTGAGCCCCAGCGGCGCGCCCGCTCAGTGGATGTGGTACCACGCGCACGCCGTCGTGTTCGCGGCGACGAAGGCGCGCTTGTCCTCGTTCGACCGGCCGATCTCGCTCCAGTCGAACGCGCGCGGGTCGGCGTGGCCGCTCGGCGGCTCGACCTCGCAGTGGCCGATCACGTCGTCGATCGCGTGGCGCGTCTCGATGTCGGCGATCAGCGTGCGCAGCGACGCGTACTGCTCGGCGGTGGGCTGACACAGCTCGACGATGACGTCGGACTCCTCGACGCCATTCTTCTTCGCCGCGTCGGCGAGCTGCTTGCCGCGGATCGAGTTGCAGCTGCTGCCATGGCCGCGCAGGATCTGGAGCTCGATCCCGATCGAGTCGGGGTTCGCGCTCTTCGCGTGCCACGCGACGCGCTCCTCGCCAACGTGCTGGTAGATCGCGCCGTCGCGCTCGACCGTGTAGTGCGCCGCGCCGCGGCGGCACTTCCAGGTCTCGGCGTTGCCGCGCGCGTGGTCGCCGTTGTGGATCACGATCCTCGTGACGGCCTTCGCGCGGTCGCTCGTGCGGCAGTCGGACTGGCCGAAGTAGTCGTAGCGCACGGCGACGCCGTCGGAGCGCTTCAGCTCCGCCTCGCACTGGCTCGACCTCGGCGGGTCCCAGACGGCGCACGCCGCCTCGTGCTCGCCGGTGCACTCCCGGTACTGCGCGCTCTTCACCACCGGCGTGCGGTCGATGCACATCGGCGGCATCTCGATCACGTCCTGGTCCTCTGCCTCCTCCACCTGCGCCGGCGCGGGGCCGGCCAGGCCGAGGACGCACAGCGCTCCGAACGACACGAATGCGTTGCGCCACATCGCGACGTTCCTCCTCGGGCGGGAGCATGGGGCAGGCGAGGGGCCCAAGTAAAGCGCCTCGGCGGCCGCTACTCCGTCTCTCGCGTGTCGCCGAGCAGGTCCTCGTCGCCGGCGGCGGCGCGGTCGGCGGCGATCGCGTCGGCGACCTGGCTGTCGGGCGCGAGGTCGATCGCGAGCTCCTCCGGGACCGAGGCCGCGGGCGCCGGGGCCCGCTCGGGCGTCTCGAGCGCGAGCGTGCGCAGCGTCGGCTCGGGCATCACGACGCCGGCCGCGTCGAAGGCCTCCTTGACGACGCGCATCGCCTCGCCGCGCGCGCGGCCCCAGTCGGCCTCGCGCTGGTCGATCCAGCCGAAGAAGCGCAGCGCGACGCTCCAGTCGCCGAGCGACTCGACCTGGCCGAGCGGCGCCGGGTCGTCGAGTACGCGCGGCATGCGGCCGAGCGTCTCGATGCCGAGGTGGAGCGCGGCGCCGAGGTCGGTGTCGGGCGCGACGCCGACGTCGAAGTCGAAGCGCCGGCGCGGGTTGCGCGAGTAGTTCAGGATCGTGGCCTTGAAGACCGCCGCGTTCGGGAGCCGCACGTGGTTGCCGTCGGGGTTGATCAGGATCGTCGCGCGCGAGGTCAGGCGCACGACGTGGCCCTCGTTGCCGTCGATCACGACGTGCTCGTTCGCGAGGAAGGGCTGGCGCAGGCTCAGCAGCACGCTCGCGATGTAGTTCTCGGCGAGGTCGCGGAACGCGAACGAGAGCGCGAGGCCGGCGAGGCCGGCGAAGCCCGCCACCGCCGCGACGATCGCGGTCGCGTCGAGGATCTCGAGCGCGACGACCGCGCCGACGAGCACCGCGCCGCCGCGCACGGCCTGGCGCAGCAGGTCGCGCGCGAAGTCGTTGCGGCTGATGCGGCGGTAGGGCGCTTCCCAGAGCGTCAGCGCGCGGCCGAGCAGCCAGAACGCCGCGAGCGCCGCGAGCGCGACGCCGAACAGCGGCAGCGCGACGAGCGCGTCGAGGCCGCGCTCGCGCAGGTCGGCGAACACCGGGCGCAGCCGGCGGTCGAGGTCGACCGACTCGTCGATCTCCTGCTGCACCTCGACGACGCCCTGGAGCGCCTCGGCGATCTTCACCGCCTTCTCGCGCGCGCCGCTCGACAGCACCTCGCCCGACAGGCGCACGACGCCGGCGCCGACCTCGACCTCGACGCCGGCCAGACCCTCGACCTGCGCGTAGATCTCGCGCAGCCGCCGCGCGAGCGCGCGGTCGTCGGCCGGCGAATGGCTCTGCGCGATCGTGCGCTGCGGCGGCTCCGGCGCGTCGCCGGCGCCGAGGCCGGGCAGGTCCTGCGCGGCGGCAGCGGCGGCGAGCAGTGCGGCGAGCGCGGCGGCGAGCGCCGGCCTCAAGCCCCCCGCAGCTCCGCGAGCGGCACGACCTTCGCCTGCGGCGTCGCGATCTCGCCCTCCGGCATCAGGAAGCGCCAGAAGACGAGGCCGGACGGGCGGCCCTCGGCGTCGATCCAGTTCGGCACGCCGGGGTCGCGGTGCGCGACGACGATGCGGAAGCTGCCGTCGGGCCGCAGCTCGGTCTGCGCGCGGTTCAGGCTGACCTGGCGGTTCACGTAGTCGTAGGTCTGCATGAAGCGGTTCCACAGCAGCACGCTGCCGAAACGCGCCTCGGGCCAGCGGCCCTCGATCACGAGCGCCTCGTCGGGCATCACGAGGTACGGCGCCATGCAGTAGGCGTTGTCGACCGCGCCGAAGCCGCCGGCGCCGCGCTCCCACTTCGCCGGCGGGTTGAACTGGTTCGGCACGCGCGACACCCACGGCAGGTCGGGCTGCGCGCCGGGCTTCGGCTGGTCGAGCGTCGCGCCGCGGAAGTAGTTCGCGACGCGGCGGATGCCCGCCGCGACGCTCGCGTCGTCGGGGGTCGGCGGCGGGCCGGGCTCGTCGAGCGGGTCGACGTACAGCCGCACGCCGATCGCCGGGTCGGCCGCGGCCGGCTTCGCGTTCTCGAAGTAGTGGCGCGTCGTGACGGTCCCGGCGTCGGACTCGAGCGCGAGCCGGTTGCGCCCGCTCAGGCCCGGGCCGAGCAGCACCTCGAACGAGCCGTCGGCGCGCACGTCGAACTCGGTGTCGTTGAGCGCGCCGGCCACGCGCTTCGGGTAGTGGCCCTCGCGGTTTCCGCCCTCGATCGTCAGCGAGGTGTACACCGCGCCTCCGGTGTTGCCGTGCACGCGGTAGTGGTGGCGCGGGTCGATCGGCGCGGTGTAGTAGACGGCGTCGGGATTGTCGCCGAGGAGCTTCAGCGTCGGCGACACGAAGCGCACCGCGCGCGGGCGCAGCGGGTCGGCCTCGAGCCACTGGTCGATGCCGGAGTGCAGCACGTGCATCAGGAAGCGGTGGCCGTCGGCGACGTCGGCCGGGCGCTCGACGCCCCATTCCGCCCCGAGGTAGCGCGTGTCGGCGGCGACGAGCAGCGACATCAGCTCGCTCCACGCGCGCCGGCTCTGGCTGCCGACGATCGGCGCGATGCCGGGCGGGGCCGCGGGCGCGGCGTCGCGCGCGGCTTCGGCGGCGGGCGCCGCGTCGGCCTTCGCCTTCGCATCCGCCGGGTCGGCGTCCGCGGCGGTCTTCGCCGCGGCCTTCTCCTCCTCGCGCGCGCAGCCGAGCGCGGCCAGGCCGCCCGCCGCGCCGGCGAATCCGAGCGCCTTCAGGAACTCGCGTCGCTCCATCTCCCCCTCCCTGCGCGATCGCATAGAATGCCCCGCGGCGATTGCGGGCCGCATTCTGGCACGATCGCGCCGCCGGAGGAATCCCCATGAGCTCGAGCCGAGACGGCGTCCACGCCCACACCTGCCCGCTGTGCGAGGCGATGTGCGGGCTCGCGATCACCGTCGAGGACGGGCGCGTCGCGAAGATCCGCGGCAACGACGACGACGTCTGGAGCCGCGGCTACCTGTGTCCGAAGGGAACGACGCTCGGCGATCTGCACCACGACCCCGACCGGCTGCGCGCGCCGCTCGTGCGCCGGGGCGACCGCTTCGAGGAGGTCGGCTGGGACGAGGCCTTCGCCGAGGTCGAGCGCGGGCTGCACGGCGTGATCGAGCGACACGGCATCGGCGCGGTGACGACCTACATCGGAAACCCCACCGCGCACAACTTCTCGCTCTCGCGCTACGTCGCGGCGTTCGCGCCGATGTCCGGCATCGAGCGGCTCTACTCGGCCGGCACCGTCGACCAGTGGCCGAAGAACGTGTCGTCGGCGCTGATGTTCGGCGGCATGTGGACCTTCCCGGTGCCGGACCTCGACCGCACCGACTACCTCGTCGTGATGGGCGCGAACCCGCACGCGTCGCAGGGGAGCCTGCTCGCCGCGGCCGACGTGCTCGGGCGCCTCGACGCGATCCGCGCGCGCGGCGGCAAGGTCGTCGTCGTCGACCCGCGCCGCACCGGCACCGCGAGGCGCGCCGACGAGTGGCTCGCGATCCGCCCCGGCACCGACGCGGCGCTGCTGCTCGCGGTGCTCCAGGTGCTCTTCGCCGAGGGCCGCGTGCGCCTCGGCGCGCTCGAGGGCCGCGTCGACGGCGTCGACGAGGTCGGGCGCCTGTGCGCCGACTTCACGCCCGAGGCGGTCGCCGACGCCTGCGGAATCCCGGCCGACGCGATCCGCCGCCTCGCGCGCGAGCTCTCCGACGCGCCGCGAGCGGCCGTGTACGGGCGCATCGGCACCTGCAACCAGGAGTTCGGGACGCTCGCGTCGTGGCTCGTCGACGTCGTGAACGCCGTCACCGGGAACCTCGACCGCGAGGGCGGCGCGATGTTCTCGAACCCCGTCGCGTGGTCGATCGCGTCGCTCGTGCCGCCGGAGTTCGCCGACGGCTTCACCTTCGGGCGCTGGAAGAGCCGCGTGCGCGGCGCGCCCGAGGTGCTCGGTCAGGTGCCGGTGTCGTGCCTCGCCGAGGAGATCGCGACGCCGGGCGAGGGCCAGCTCCGCGCGCTCGTCACGATCGCCGGCAACCCGGTGCTGTCGGCGCCCGACGCCGCGAAGCTCGACGCCGCGCTGCCCGGGCTCGAGTTCATGGTCAGCCTCGACAACTGGCTCAACGAGACGACGCGCCACGCGCACGTGATCCTGCCCGGCTCCTCGGTGCTCGAGCAGCCGCACTACGACGAGCTGATCTGGTCGTGGGCGGTGCGCAACGCCGGCAAGTTCTCGCCGCCGGTCTTCGAGCCCGAGCCGGCGCGGCCGGCCGAGTGGCGGATCCTGCTGACGCTCGCGGCGATCCTCCAGGGCCGCAAGGCGTCGGAGGTCGACGTCGACTCGATCGACGACCTCTTCTTCGCCGGCCTCGTCGCCGCGGCCGCGGCGCAGCCGGGCTCGACGATCGCCGGACGCGACCCGGGCGAGATCGTCGCGGCGGCGTCGGCCGGCGGCGAGCGCGGTCCGATGCGGCTGCTCGACTTCGCGATCCGCATCGGCCCGTGGGGCGACCGCTATGGCGAGGACCCGGAAGGCCTCACGCTCGCGAAGCTCGCGGCCCAGCCGAACGGCGTCGACATGGGTGCGCTCGAGCCGCGCCTCGGCGAGGTCGTGCGCACGCCGTCGGGCGTGGTCGAGCTCGCACCCGCGTACATCACCGCCGACCTGCCGCGGCTGCGCCAGCGCCTGGCGCGCCGCGAGCGCGGGCTCGTGCTCGTGAGCCGCCGCCACGTGCGCTCGAACAACTCGTGGATGCACAACGTCGCGCCGCTCGTCACCGGCAAGGACCGCTGCACGCTGATCGTCCACCCCGACGACGCGGCCGCGGCCGGGCTCGTCGACGGCGGTCACGCGCGCGTCGCGTCGAGCGCCGGCAGCGTCGTCGCACCGGTCGAGGTCAGCGACGAGATGCGGCCCGGCGTCGTGTGCCTGCCGCACGGCTGGGGCCACGACAAGCCGGGGACGCGCCTTTCGGTGGCGTCCGAGCACGCGGGGGTGTGCAACAACCTGCTGGCGCCCGGCACGCTGGTCGACGTGCCGTCGGGAAACGCCGTGGTGAACGGGATCCCGGTGGAGGTGGCGCCCGCCTGAGGCGAGGCGCCAGCGGGAGGC
>CAZQYK010000631.1:0-5488 GCA_964597285.1 uncultured Spirochaetales bacterium | reverse complement strand
GCCGTCGGCATCACCTCGTGCGAGAGCGAGAGCCTCGCCTCCGGATGCTCCTCGCGCACGATCTCGCGCACGCGCCGCTCGTGCGCCGGGTTCAGGAACGAGAACAGGAAGCAGACCGCGATCGACTCGATTCCCTGGCGCCGGAGCCGCCGCACGGCCTGGCGCACCGCCTCCTCGTCGAGCGGCGTCACGACCTCGCCGCGGAAGTCGAGCCGCTCGGGGATGCCGAAGCGGTGGCGGCGGCGGGCGATCGGCACCGGCGGCGGATAGGCCGGGTCCCAGATGTCCTCCTTGTAGCCGCGCCGGATCTCGATCTCGTCGCGGTGGCCCGCGGTCGTCAGCAGGCCGGTCGGAGCCCCATTCATCTCGATCATCGTGTTGTCGGCGGTCGTCGTGCCGTGCACGACCAGGTCGGTGCGGCCGAGGAAGGAGCGCACGTCGAGGCCGTGGCGGCCGGCGAGCGCGGCGACGCCGTCCATCACGCCGCGGCTCTGGTCGTCGAGCGTCGTCGGGACCTTCAGCAGCTCGATGCCGCCCTCGGGCAGCGCGAGGACGAAATCGGTGAAGGTGCCGCCGACGTCGACGCCGATGCGGTAGCCCACGTCGTCAAGCCCCCGCGCGCGCTTCGCGGAGGCGCTTCGTGGCCTCCGCGTCGACCGCGAGCGTGTCGTCCTCGAGGCTGCCGGTGAAGACGACCCCGTAGTCGCGCTCGGCCGACTCGAGCGAAACCAGGTCGTCGTACACGTCGTCGAGCACCGACTCGGGATCGCGGCGCAGCGGGTCGCCCCAGCCGCCGCCGCCGCCATAGACGTAGCGGAACGCCGCGCCGGCGGGGTGCGGCACGCCGTTCGCCATGCAGGTGATCTTCCGGGCCGCGTCGTTCTCGAAGTTCGTCACCAGCTCGTTCGGCGAGCCGTCGCGCCCGCCGGCGACGCCGGACATCGGGTACTTCATCCCGACCATGTAGGTCGTGACGCTCGACGGCGCGAGCACGCGCTTGACGACGCGCGAGCCGGGGCAGCCGCGCCACTGGCCCGGGCCGCCGGTGTCGACCTCGTAGTCGCAGCACTCGTGGCGCACCGGGAAGATCGACTCGTTGATCTCGGCGGTCGCGCGGATCAGGTTGCCGAACGAGGCGGGCATCGAGCCCCAGCCGTCCTGGCCCTTCACCGCGTTGCAGTACGCGGCGAGCACGTCGACCGAGTGGTCGACGAAGACCTGCCCGGTGTCGGGGTGCTGGCCGAAGATCACCGTCGGCATGCCGAGCTTGTAGATCTGCGGGCACGAGCGGTCGGGCAGCACCTGCGCCAGCGCCTTGCAGATCGCCTCGCCGACCTCGACGCCCGGGTGGTGCGTGCCGGCCGCGACCGTCTTGCCGACGCTCGGGTTCAGCACGCAGCCCTCGGGCACGACGAGCTCGATCGAGTTGAAGAAGCCCTCGTTCTTCGGGATCGCCGGGTCCATCATCGACGCGAGCTGCGCGACGACGTAGCCGCGCGTGTTGCCGAACGACGAGTAGGCCTTCAGGTCCTGGCGCATGTCCGAGCCGGTGAAGTCGACCTTCAGCCGGTCGCCGTCGACGGTGACGGCGACGTGGACGCGGATGTCGGGGTTGCCGATCGGGTCGTGGTCGACCCAGGCGTCGGCCTCGTAGGTGCCGTCGGGCCACGACGAGACCTCTTCGCGGAAGCGGCGCTCGGCGTACTCGATCGAGTGCTGGCAGGCCGCGCGCACGGCATCGATGCCGTAGCGCTCGACGATCTCGCCGAGCCGCGTCGCGCCGAGCTGCGCCGCGCCCACCTGCGCGCGCAGGTCGCCCATGAAGGTCGGCGTGCGGTTGTTGACCTTCATGAAGTAGGTGATGTCGCGGCGCTCGACGCCGCGGTCGTAGAGCTTCACGGCCGGGAAGCGCACGCCCTCGGCCCAGATGTCGATCGCCTCGGCGTTGTAGCCGCCCGGCATGCCGCCGCCGGTGTCGGCGTGGTGGCACTGGATCGACGCGATCAGCACGAGCTCGCCCGCGTGGACGACCGGCGAGAAGACGTTGTAGTCGGGCAGGTGGCCGCCGCCGTGGTACGGGTCGTTCGCGACGAGCACGTCGCCGGCGTTCAGGCCCTCCTCGCGGAAGAAGTCGAGCGCGAAGCGCACCGGCAGCGTCGAGCTGAGCATGAACTGCGGGATCCCGACCGAGAGCGCCGCGAGCGCGCCGCGGCCGTCGAGGATCGTCGCGTTGCGCTCGTTCGACTGGTTCAGGATCGGCGTCGTCGCGGTCAGCGAGACGTGGGTCGCCATCTCGTACGCGACCGTCTCCATCGCGCCGCGGATCACCTCGACGGTGACCGGATCGACCTCGCCCGCGGAGCGGGCCGAGGCGGCGGGCGGTCGGGCTGCGGGCTGGATCGCCATGGGGCCCCCGGGACGCGGCGCGGTCGGATCTGACGAACCGTCAGATCGCCAGTATGCCCGCTGGGACGCCACCTTGTAAAGCGCCGGATCCGGGGGCCCGGGCCCCCGGTGCTAGCGTGGCCGCCGAGGAGGCCGCCCCGTGTCGTACACCTGCTTCGACGTCGACCTGCGCCAGAAGGTCGCCCATCTCGTGCTCAAGAGGCCCGAGGCCTACAACTCGATGATCCCGGAGTTCTGGCGCGAGCTGCCGGAGATCGTGCGGACGCTCGACGAGGGTGGCGAGGCGCGGGCGATCGTGATCTCGTCGACCGGCAAGCACTTCAGCGCCGGCATGGACCTCGCGGTCTTCGGCTCGGGCGCCACCGCGTCGGCCGGCGCCGGCGACGACGCCGAGGTCGGCCGGCGCCGCGCGAACCTGCGCCGCGAGATCCTCGAGCTCCAGCAGAGCTTCTCGCGCCTCGACCGCGCCCGGATCCCGGTGCTCGCCGCGGTCCAGGGCGGCTGCGTCGGCGGCGGCGTCGACCTCGTCAGCGCCTGCGACGTCCGCTACTGCAGCGAGGACGCCTTCTTCTGCATCCAGGAGATCAACATCGGCATGACCGCCGACGTCGGCACCTTCCCGCGGCTGCCGCATCTGATCCCGCAGGGCCTGGTCCGCGAGCTCGCGTACACCGGACGGCGTCTGCTGGCCCAGGAGGCTCTCCGGGCCGGGCTCGTGAACCGCGTCTACCCGACCCCGGCGGCGCTCGTCGAGGGCGTGCTCGGGGTCGCGCGCGAGATCGCGGCGCGCTCGCCGCTGGCCGTCTGGGGCAGCAAGGAGATGCTCAACTACGCGCGCGACCACTCGATCGCCGACGGCCTCGACTACATCGCGACCTGGCAGTCGGGGATGTTCCAGCCGGCCGACATGCGCGAGGCCTTCGCCGCGAAGGCCGAGGGCCGCGAGCCCGAGTACGCCGACCTGCTGCCGCTGAAGAACAAGCTCTAGTCCGCGGGCGGGGGCGTCGAAACGGATCCTGCACCCACGCGCTGCGCTCCGGACGGAGCGGTCCAGTGGCGGCGCAACGAGCCAGGCGAAGCAGGTGAGCGACCGACCGACGCCCGACGAACGGCGCTTCCGCGCGCTCGCGAGCGCGAGCCTCGACCACATCGCCGAGGTCGACGCGAAGGGCCGCACCGTCTACGTCAGCCCGAACCACCGCGACTCCCGCGACGACGGCCCCTTCGGCCTCGAGCGCGTGCACCCGGACGACCGCGCCGAGGTCGCGCAGCAGTTCGCCGCGGTGTTCCGCGACGGCGGGTCGCGGCGGGCGACCTTCCGCGTCGTCGATCCCGGCGCGGCGACGCGCTGGGTCGAGGTGACGATGACCGCGCTCGACGCCGAGGACGGCGAGCGACACGCGCTGGTCCTGAGCCGCGACGTCAGCGAGGCCCGGCGCACCGAGCAGAGCCTGCGCGAGAGCCGCACGCGCTTCCAGCTGATCGTCGAGAACTCCTACGACATGATCACCGAGCAGGACCTGAACGGGCGGATCCTCTACGCGAACGACCGCGTCTGGAACGTGCTCGGCTACGCCGACGGCGCGCGGCCCGACGACGCGCTCTGGCTGATGCACCGCGACGACCTGGACCGCATGCGCGGCGTGCTGCGCGAGATCCGAGACGGCGCGCGAGAGTCGGCGCAGGAGACCCTCCGCGCGCGCCGCGCCGACGGCAGCTGGTGCTGGGTCGACTCGATCGTGCGCCGGATCGAGTCCGCCGACGGCGAGCCGCGCCTGCTCGTGATCTCGCGCGACGTGTCGAGCCGCGTCGAGGCCGAGCAGCGGCTGCGCGAGAGCGAGCAGCGCGACCGCGATCTCGTCGAGAACGCGCCGCTCGGGATCTTCGTCGTGCAGGGTGACGAGATCGTCTACGCGAACCGCGCGGCAGCGGCGCTGTGCGGCACCGACGACCCGAACGTGCTGTGCGGCACGAGCCTCTTCGCGCTGCTCGACCCCGACGAGGTCGCCGGCATCGCCGAGTCGCTCGAGCGCGCGCGCGACGGCGAGCACGTGCCCCGCACGCTCGACGTGCGCGTGCGCGGGCTCGACGGCGAGGTGCGCCACCTGCTCGGCGCCGGCACGCTGACCCGCTTCGCCGGCACGACCGGGTTCCAGGGCGTGCTGAACGACATCACCGAGCTCGACTGCGCGCGCCGCGAGCAGGAGCGCCTCGAGCTCCAGCTCCAGGAGGCGCGCAAGCTCGAGAGCCTCGGCGTGCTGGCCGGCGGCATCGCGCACGACTTCAACAACCTGCTCGCGGTGATCCTGAGCAGCGTGCGCTATGCGATCGAGGACGACGCCGACCCGGCCGGCCGCGCCGACGCGCTGCGCGACGCCGAGGAGGCCGCGAACGGCGCCGCGCGCCTCGTGAAGCAGCTGCTCGCCTACGCCGGCCGCCGCTCGCCCGAGGTGCGCGACGTCGACCTCTCCGAGATGGCGCGCTCGCTCGCCGACCTGCTCGCGACGGCGCTCCCGGGCAGCGTCTCGCTGCACCTCGAGATCGACCCCGAGGCGCTGCCGGTGCACGCCGACCTGGTGCAGCTCGAGCAGGTGCTGATGAACCTGGTGCTGAACGCCGCCCACGCGGTGGGCTCCGGGCCGGGCGACGTCTGGGTGCGCACCGCGCGCCGCGAGCTCTCGCGCCGCGACCTGGTCGGCTGCCTCGGCGGCGAGAATCTCGAGGAGGGCGTCTACGCGCTGCTCGAGGTCGAGGACAGCGGCGTCGGCATGGACGCCGAGACCCAGGCGCGGATGTTCGACCCCTTCTTCACGACGAAGGCGCAGGGCCACGGCCTCGGCCTGTCTGCGGTGCTCGGCCTCGTGCAGGGCCACCGCGGCGCGATCGACGTGCGAAGCGCGCCCAACGAGGGCACGCGCTTCCGGATCGCGCTGCCGACGACGGCCGAGGCGCCGCGCGCGCACGAGGCGCGCGGCGCGCTGGTGCTGCTCGCCGACGCCGACGCCGCGCGCCGACGCGCCGTCGCCGACGTGCTGCGCGCCGACGCGCACCGCGTGCTCGAGGCCGGCGACGCCGCGCGCGC